>CAZJDP010000014.1:2898-8934 GCA_964544805.1 uncultured Candidatus Saccharibacteria bacterium | reverse complement strand
CTGATTTGTCGTAATCGGATACTATGTCAAAACTTGATTTAGCCACCTTAAACAACTCCTTCTGATTTATTTTTAATTTCCCAGCCTGTTGGTTTCCAGCCTTGGCTGTCGAGTGTTAACAGTCCAAGTTGAATGACATGATTTTCTGATAGCTCAAGGTTTACCAGCAGCGTTCTACGGTTTTTCGATAAAAACGGCCGGCTAATGATTTTACCAGCAAGCGGCTGGCAATTAAGACCAGAGCAGTTTTGCCGGGCGCTATCCGTGTGATCAAACTCAACTTGCCTATTATAAGACAGCTCTCCAGAAAAATAATTGTCTACCACCGCCTTTGCTAACTTTTCTGATCTGGAATGATGATAGTTTTCTATTAACGACCCTAAAAAAGCTGGCTTTAAGGACAATTTTTCCTGCACTTTTTCCCTGGCTCTATTAAACACTTTAATCCTTATTCTTTAGTATTTTATTAATAAACCTGTTGCTATAATTTGTCAAACCCGGTTAATCCTATATATAATTACAAAGTCAATGAATAACTACTCTATCAAAGAAATTATTATCGCTCGCGAAAAACTACTAGAGATTATTAAAAATAATCCAGCCGACAAATCAGTTCTAAAGTCTGATATTTTTAAGTCTTTGTTTAGGCGAATTGCCGAAGTTCCGCCAGAACAAAAAAAACAATTTGGTGAACAGTTGAATCAATTAAAACAAGAAATAGCCAACAGTTTGTCCAGCGATAGTACTGACAGCGCCAAGCCACCGATAGATGTTACTGCGCCATTTGATAAAAATGTACCTTTAAGCTTAAAGCCAAAAACATTGAATGCTGAAAATGGCACTATCCACCCGCTTAATACCGAAATGACTAAAATAATTGATATTTACAGCCGGCTGGGATTTTCTGTTGTCGAATCTAGGCAAATAGATAACGACTATAATATGTTCGAAGCTCTCAATTTTCCCGAAGGCCACCCAGCCAGGGATGACTATGATACTTTTGTCACAGAAGACGGCCTGATTGCTCCGGCCCATACCAGCACTATGCAAAACAGGGTTTTAAAAGCCAATAAGTACCGCTTAGAAAAAGGCGAGCCGATTGCTTTTGTTATTCCTGGCAGAGTATTTAGAAACGAGGATTTAGACGCTACCCACGAGCATACCTTCCATCAAATAGAAGGAGTATTTGTCGATAAAAAAATTAATGTTGGCAACCTAATCGCGGTCCTTAATTCGTTTATGAACAATTACTTTGGCGAGAACCTTAAGGCCAAAATCCAGCCATTTTACTTTCCCTTTACCGAGCCAAGTTTTGAATTTGCTATTGAACGGCCGGCCTCTCTTAAAAAAGGCTCCACCGAAGCAGATAATTGGCTAGAACTGCTTGGTTGCGGCATGATTCACCCAGAAGTACTAAAACAAGCCGGAATAGACCCCGACCAACACAGCGGCTTTGCCTGGGGCGGAGGAATTGAAAGACTAGTGTTAATGAAGAACTCTATAGAAGATATTCGACATTTTGAAAGTGGCAATTTAGATTTTTTGAGGCAATTTGTATGAAACTAAGTATTAAAGATACCAATCAGTTTTGTTCTATTGACTTATTATCAGATGGCCTCAGTTCCCTGACTCAAAAAATTGGTACTCAGCTTGGCGCAATTGAAGATATTACTGATTTATCGCCTAAGTACCAAGATGCTATTATTGCTAAAGTTATTACTTGCCAAAAGCACCAAAACGCCGATAAGTTATCCGTTTGCTTAATTGACGACGGCGGAATACAAAAAGATATTCCAAGAAATAACGAAAACTTAATTACAGTGGTCTGCGGCGCCAGTAATGTTAAACAGGGCCAAACGGTTGTTTGGTTACCGCCCGGATCTGTAGTACCTAGCACTTTTGGGAAAGATAATTTTGTCTTATCGGCCAGAGAATTAAGAGGGGTGGTAAGTTATGGTATGTTAGCATCGCCCGAAGAACTAGACCTCAACTTTTCAAATGGTGGCATTTTAGTTTTACCCGCAGGGAATCCCGGAGACAGTTTTGGTGATGTTTATCAATTAAATGACACTATTATTGACTTAGAAAATAAAATGTTCACCCACCGACCAGATTGTTTCGGAATTATTGGTGTAGCCAGAGAATTATCGGCAATAATGGGTAAAAAATTCACCAGCCCTGAGTGGTATTTAAAGGATAACGGCCAAGAACAGCTAAACAATGAAGCGCTGCCATTTAATATAGATGTAAAAACACAGTTTGTCCCAAGGTTTTCAGCAATTTCTATGAAAAATATAGCCGTGTCTGATTCACCAATATTTATTAAATCGAGTTTAATTAAAGCCGGCATTAAATCAATAAATTCAGTAGTTGATATTTCCAACTATTTAATGCTGCTAACAGCTCAACCGATCCATATTTACGACTACGATAAAGTCGCAAAATTATCCATATCGAATGAACCTGCAGTTATTGCCCGTAACTCTATAAAATCAGAAAAGCTTAACCTTTTAAACGGCAAGCAAATATCACTTATCGATGAACAGTCAGTGGTAATTGCTACCGATAAAGAAGCAATTGGGCTGGGTGGAGTTATGGGCGGATCGGACACCGAAGTAGATGAATCTACCAAAAATATTATTATCGAAGTCGCCAACTTCGATATGTACAACATTCGTAAATCATCCATGAAATACGGCATCTTTACCGATGCGGTAACTAGGAATGCCAAAAAACAAAGTCCGCATCAAACTGCTATGGTTCTTTATAAAGCTGTTGATATGCTAAAAGAATATTGTGGCGGTAGCGTGGCCAGCAACCTTAAAGATCATAAATCAAGCGCAATCACTGCTAACCAAAGCATTCAAATTGATTGTGATTTTATTAATGAACGGCTTGGCTCAAACCTCGATAATAATATGGTAATAGAACTGCTTAGCCGGACAGAATTTAGAGTTGAAAATAATAACAATGAGCTAGTTGTTACTGCACCATTTTGGCGGACAGACATAACCGTTAAAGAAGATTTAGTAGAAGAAGTTGGCAGATTGTATGGTTTTGATAAATTACCCGTATCCATGCCCGTTACCAAAATTTCTATTGCCGAAACTGAAAAGCTTTTGTTATTTAACAAAAAAATCAGAGAAAATCTTTGTGCTTTCGGAGCTAACGAACTTATGACCTATAATTTTGTAAACGGAAAGTTGTTGCAAAATGCCGAACAGCCTCTAAATCAGGCCATTAAAATTGCTAATGCTTTAAGTCCTAATTTAGAATATTACCGGTTATCTATAACTCCTAGCCTGCTAGAAAAAGTTCGCATGAACCAAAAATTAGGTTATGAGGAATTCGCTTTGTTCGAAATAGCAAAAGTACATTCAAAACTAAACCTTGACGCCGATAATTTACCACTTGAAAAAACTAACTTAGCTCTTGTCTACGCTAAACTCAAGACTAAAGAACAAGACGGCCGTGGAGCTTCCTATTACCAGGCCAAAAAATATCTTAGTGCGCTAGCAAAAAAACTTGGCCTGGTGCTGGAATACCGAGTTTGCCCAATAAATAACACCGAGGAGGCTCTTTATGGACCATTTCAGCCACAAAGAAGCGCCGAGATTTGGGCTAATGATAAAAAACTTGGCATTGTCGGCGAATATAAAGATTCAGTATCTAAAAAATTTAAATTACCGGCCTACTGCGCTGGTTTTGAAATTAATGTTAACAATGCCTTAACTGAAATTAAAAAAATAAATTACCAAATTAAGTCTAAGTTCCCCGCCGTCACTCAAGACATTACCATTAGCTTGCCAGAAACAATTCTTTATAGCACTCTTGAATCTGCGCTTAAATCAGTCATACCCAAATTTTTATCAGCCGAGTTGTCAGTAAGTTATGAATGTATAGACATATATCAACAATCAAATAAAGTTAACTATACCTTTTCTTTAAAATACATTAATAATGAGCGAACCCAAACCATTAAAGAAGTAAACAGCCTGACAGAAAAAATAGTCCAAAATTTAGAACAAGAAACCGGCGGCAAACAAATTTAGTAATTTTTTAGCCTACTATTAGTGCTATAATTTATTTAATAATTAAGGAGGTGCAATGAAAGGACCAGTGGATTTCATTATTGTCGGGTTCGAGGGCAATAATTTCAATGGCGGTATTTTAAGAGAACTTCAAGAATCTGTTGAAAAAGGAGTTATTAATGTTCTTGCCCTTGCTTTAGTAGCTAAAGATTCCGAGGGTGTTGTTACCCGTTTAGATGCCGAAGATAATTTTAGCCAACTAGAATTAGGTTTTCTATCTAGCGCGGTTGCCAACCAACAGCTAGTTAACGAAGACGACCTAGACGAAGTTGGAGAATTGCTAGACAATAATAGCGCTGCCGGAATAATGATTATTGAGCATCTGTGGGCCAAAGGTCTAAAAAAAGCCATTATAGATGCCGGCGGTTACTTACTTGCCGAAGGCAGACTAAGGGGTGAAGTAATAAATGAATTAGAGGGAGAAGAATAAGATGCCAGGTTTATTAAGAGGAATGGCCCGAACGGCTGTAATTGCCGGTACAGCTACGGCAGTATCAAATAATGTTAGCCGCCGTCAAGCCAATAGATGGGCTCAACAACAAGCAGAAGAAGAACAATATATAGCAGCCCAACAGCCAATACAGCAGCCTGCTGAAAATGACATGGCTTCTCAGCTTGAACAGCTTGCCAGACTGAAAGACCAAGGAATAATTACCGAAGAAGAATTTAACGCCAAGAAAAAGCAAGTCCTAGGAATATAGATGCAATTTTTTGGTTTATTTACCCTAATTGTACTGCCTCTTTTTCTTTGGGTTTGTATAAAAATAATCAGAAGTAATGCAAATCTTCAAAATAGTGGATTTGGTATTTTTCTGGAAATTTTATTTTCTATTTTTATAGGCTTATCAATTATTGGATTATCAGTATTACTTTTTAATATATAAAAGGACAATTAATTATGGATAGCAACTTACAAAAAGAAATTAAAGTACCAAGTTACTTAAAAATTGGTAAATTTATTACCATCCTGCTTTATATTTGGGTAATTTTTGGAGTAATTGTTCTTGGCTTGCGAGTTTTTTTGTTAGCCTTTTCAGCCAATACAACAACCCCTTTTGTTCAATATATTTATCGTACCAGCGCCGATTACCTAGCCCCATTTAGAGGTATTTTTCCTGCTAAGCCAGTCGGTGAAACGGGATATCTTGATATCGCCTCAATTTTTGCAATAATTATGTATTTGCTTTTTGCATGGCTAGTTTCAGCCGGTATAAACTACATCCAGTCAAAAATTGATATGGTCAAAGAACAAGAAGCAGAAAGAAAGAAAAAAGTTGAAGAGTTGCAAGAAATGCAGTTAATCGATCAAAAAAATTTAACTGCAAATCGTAAAAAAAATAATGTCAGTAGCTCAGCAAACTAATTTTCAACAGACTCTAATAGGCCATCAAAATTTAATAAATGACTTTTTATCTAAGTATTTGCTAAATACAAAAAAATCATTTGCAAATAAATATGGCCCTTATTCAAATCAGAGCTTTTCAGAATTTTGCTCTGTAGCTCTCAGGGGCGGTAAGCGCATACGAGGCTCTTTGGTTCTGCAGTCATATAAGCTTCACGGCGGACAAGATTTTACCACTGCCCTAACCCTCGCCTCGGCAATCGAGCTTATTCATGCTTATTTGCTGGTAGTTGATGATTTTTGTGATGAATCGGACACTCGCAGAGGCATGCCTTCTGCCAACAAAGCCCTGGAGTTAATTCACCGGTCAGAACATTGGAAAGGCGACTCGTCGCACTTTGGTAATTCAATTGCTGTTAATACTGGACTGCTCGGCAAGGAACTGGCCAACAACTTAATTCTTAGCATGCCAATTAGTCCAGAAGTTAAAGTAAATATACTCCTTAATTTAACGGAGAGCTTAATAATAACCGGCCATGGGCAAATTAACGATATTTATAATGAGGTTTTGCCCAAAGTTTCCGATACAATGATTCAAAATGT
>CAZJDP010000014.1:0-2798 GCA_964544805.1 uncultured Candidatus Saccharibacteria bacterium | reverse complement strand
TCTTGGTATATGATGCCCGATCTTTTTGATAGGTATTTTAATTTATTGAATAAAAAAACGAGTGATTATTACCAGCTAGTGAAGCTTAATCCGTCTTATGAAGTATTTGGGAACGACAAAAGCTTATTAATGGGCGACTACTTACTAACCAAAAAGAACTTTTCATTAATTAGCCAAAAAGACGCAGCTCGGTTAAAAGCCTACCTTCAAAATGGTCAACAAAAATATAAATTTGCAAAAAAATACTATCTTTTTAATAATTATCGGAATTTTACTAAGCTGCCCTTTTCATCATTGCCATACTTGGTAGCATCGAACCCTTTGGAAAGCTATGATTCATTTGTTAATAAATATTTTGAAGATGAGCTAATCCGAAGAACAATGAAGTTTATGACAGTATTTTTAGGAGGCTCTCCCAAGTCGATTTCTTCGCTTTACAGCTTGCTTGGCTACGCCGATATTAATTTAGGCATTTGGTATCCGCTCGGAGGATTTGGCAGTATTGTTAAGGCATTTGAAAAGCTTAACAAAGAATATGGAGTCAATATAAAAACTAACTACCCGGTTGATGAAATAATTATTAAAAACTCCAAGGTAGTAGGAGTAAAATCGAAAAACAATACAATTACAGCAGATATAGTAATATCAAATGCCGATTATATGTTTACCGAGCAAAAATTAATTAAAAAAATAACTGACAGATCTTATTCAAAAAAACATTGGGACAAAATATCAATGTCGCCGTCGGCAATACTAATATTTATTGGACTTAATAAAAAACTTGCTAAACTAAAACATCACAGTTTATTTTTTGATGCTAATTGGCAGGAACATTTTGACAGCATAAAGACTAAACGAGTTATAGAAAATCCCCTTTTTTATGTCAGCACGCCAAGTAAAACAGACCCAAGTGTTAGCCCAAAAGGAAAAGAAAATATTTTTATTTTAATACCAACGCCGAGCGGCGTTAAGCCTACAGAGAAGCAAATAGAAAAAATATTTAATAATGTTATTGGCAGAATGGAATCAAAACTTCAAACAAATATTAAAGATTTTATTGAAGTAAAAATAATTAAAGATATGAGTTATTTTGAAAATGAATTTAATAGTTATAAGGGAAGCAGCTTTGGCGCAAGCCATACTACCCGGCAATCTGCAATATTACGGCCAAGGCTTAAGAGCAAAAAAGTAAAAGGACTTTATTTTGTAGGCCAATATACCAACCCAGGAACAGGTGTACCGTTAGTAATATCGTCTGCTGAATTAATAAGAGATTACATAAATGAAGATTACAAAAAATAATTTTGAAAAAAATATTTTCAAAAATGGCTCAAAAACTTATTTTACCAGCAGCTTATTTTTTCCAAAAGATAAAAGGCTGGCTGTATATAAATTATATAGCTTCGTAAGGCTAGCTGATGATTTTGTTGATGAAATACCGCAAAACAAAACTGCTTTTTTGCTTTTAAAAAATTCGTATCAAAAGAAAGCTAGCAATGTACCAATTGTTAGCATCAAAAAAGTACTGCAAAATATTTACGATCTTCAAAAAGAATACAAAATATCGAATGTAGAAATTAAGGCATTTTTATGTTCTATGGAAATGGATTTAAAAAAACAAAAATACATAACCATGGAAGACACTCTAAGATATATTTACGGATCGGCAGAAGTAATTGGGCTAATGATGTCTAAAATTATTGGTCTTAATATAGAATCATATAAATACGCAAAATACCAAGGAAGAGCAATGCAATATATTAACTTTATAAGAGATATAGATGAAGATATCAAACTTGGCAGATGTTATTTTCCTTATAATATAAGACTTAAGTATGGGCTTAAATCATGGAATGAAAATATAGTTACAAACAATGGTTTTGAGTTATTTATTAAGGAACAGATTGAACAATACTACACATGGCAACAAAAAGCCGAAAAAGGATGGAAGTATATACCTTATAGGTCGCGAGTCGCAGTCATCACCGCTTCTGACGGCTATAATTGGACTGCAAAAAAAATATATAATAAACCAGCTATAGTATTTAATAAGAAAGTTAAGCCCTCTAAGGCAATTCTATTAGTGTTTGCTTGTAAAAATTTTATTAAGGCGGTTTTTTATTAATATAGGCTTGACTGTATATAATAATTTAGCCTCAATAACCTCTTTATTTAAATCACCCCATACCCGGCTGTCTAGCCCAAAAAAATCTTCAGAAACAAACCGTATTTTATTTTTAGTATTTATGTTAGCAATTTTTTTTAGATAATCTCGGCCGTCATGGCGTAGTAAAACAATATCATTTTCATAATAATTTTTTTTAACAGCAAAAAAAGCGATCGAGCCATTTATTATAAATGGCTGCATGCTGCCGCCGACAACTTTTCTAATTTTTAGTTTGTTGAAAAATAGCATCGATTCGGTCAATTAGTTCAATGAGTTTATGGCAATCTTCTTCAGATATATATTGCTTCACTCGGCTGGCCTGCTTCATTGTCAACCATATTTGATTATGCAGGTCTGGAAATTTTTCTAAATGTTCCGGCTTAAAATAATCAGCCCATAATATAGCCAGTTCGTTTTTGACTTTTTGAGCATGGTTTTCCTTAGTTTGGATCATTCTAATAAAATTGGCTAAATTATTTTTATCTTCTAAATTAGCAAGTTCATTTATTTTTTCTATCATTCTTAGCGTTGTTGCAGCGCTATGTTTCATTGTGTCTGTCTCATAAATACCACATGGAATATCACAGTGGGCATATACTTTCTTGATCATATTGGCTTCCCCTCTCTTTTA
>CAZJDP010000013.1:0-8945 GCA_964544805.1 uncultured Candidatus Saccharibacteria bacterium | reverse complement strand
AACTTAGTCCGACCCTACCTGTGCCTCTTAATATATTAATCATTGCTGTTTCTATATAATCGTCTTGATGATGAGCGGTAACAATTAAATTAGAATTAGTTTTTGCTTTAACACGATCCAAAAAATCATACCTTTTATTTCTGGCTAACTCTTCACTTGCTGCCGAGCCAAGATGACCTTCTTCAAAATAAAATTGTTTGTTATATTGTTTTGCTAGCTTTTCGACAAATTTTCTATCTGCATTAGAATTATTCCTAATTCCATGGTCGTAATGTGCTACCACAAACGAATAGTCCATAGAAGATAAAATATGCAGCAAAACTACAGAATCTACCCCGCCGGAAACCGCTAAAACAAAATTATCTGATTCTATAGTTGGACGAAAATTAAATAACATACAAAAATAAAAAAACCAACTTAAATTGGCTTTGGTAGCAGGGGCGAGAATTGAACTCGCGACCTCAGGCTTATGAGTCCTGCGCTCTAACCAGCTGAGCTACCCTGCCTTGCTTAATTCCGTCAATAATAATAACAAAGTTGTATCTGTTTTACCAAATATTAAGAGCCCCTTAAATTGGGGCTCTTAAAGAGTTTACCTACGCAGCTTTACAATTTTTAAGCAAGCATTTGGTCAATGCTTAAAAATCTTGGATCACTTGTAGGAGAAAACTCATAAGCAAGAGATATATCGCTCATAAATTTTTCCTTTTTTTTAACTTTTTTGCTTTTTAGGCAATATCGTAATATTATACCATTTTAGTGTTTTTGTCAAATAAATAATGTTGTAAAAACTTAACTAATTATCAGTTTGGTTTGATCGATGATTTTTTTAGTATCAATAAAACTATTAACTAAAAAGTTAGATTTAATAATAGCTTCGTCTATGGCTATATCTGCAGGCACAATTGTTAGTAAATCTGACATGGCAAGCAAAGAATTTTTCGCGGCATCAAGGCAAATAGCGGTTCTGTTTTTTATATTCAGCAGTTTGCTAAACCTTAAAATATCCGCTCCGTCTACATTTACAAAGCTCATTAACGGATAATCTGCCTCCATTAATGCCTTGTTGCTTTTCTCTTTAAAGTACTTTTTATTGATATGAGTCATTCCAGGTGTAGTTGCGATGAGTCTTTTTGCTGACAGTTCATCGGTACATATAATTAAATTTTTACCCATTTGATGACTAAATATCCTTATAAATTCTTTGATAGCGTCAGGTGGAGCTGAAAAATTAATTATTACTGTATCTACCCTTTTTAAATAGTTTATGTCCGTTATTTTGTTAATTATAATTTCATGCTTGTTGAGCTTTTTCTGAAAATTTTTTATTTTTCTAGTTCGTTTCGGCAAGTAGAGTTTTGTATTTGCTATTAGCGTTTCGCTCCCAGTTGCTACAACAATCCCAGTTGCTTGGCCGTTCACTACCAGCGAACCGGCATAAGCCATATTTTTTATATTAAAAGGGCTATCAGGCGGAGCATAGTTAGTATTAGCATTTTTATATACAATAGATTCTGTACCTGTTAAAACAGCTTGATTAACTGATAAATTATCGACTTCTATAAGTCTGATGTCTGCAGGTATAATCTTATTTTTTTCTAATATAACCATGTCCCCTAGGGCTAGCATGCTATTTTTAGTACTAGTTTTTCTGCCGTCCCTTATTACTGCCGTGTTTAGCATGTTCCATGACGAAAAAGAAAAAAACGGTATATTGTTATTACCTAATTTATTTATCCTAAGGGCCGCCTCTGGGGCAGAAAGGCCAGTTTGAGGATCGCACAAAAAAAACTTCAATATATCGGTTGCAGGTATTGATTGCCATTTTTGGTTAAAACCAGCCATTTTCGTTCATCCTATAAAATAATGTTATTACCTTTAAGTTACGATAGCAATTTTATGGTTTTTAAAAATATCGTATAATTATTAACAACATGGGTGGAAAAAATAAAAAACCAATTGTTTTTGATTACGATTTAATTGTTATTGGCGCCGGGACAGCCGGCAGTATAGCAGCCAACTTAGCAGCTGCAAAAAACAAAAAAGTCGCAATTATTGAAAAATCAAAGATTGGCGGCGAACAAGTTTGGTCGACTACTATACCAACAAAATGGCTTATTCAGTCACTGAAAACATATCATCAATCTGTTAATGCCAGCTCAGCCGGGCTAGATATAAATGTAAATCCAGTCAATATAGAAAAACTAAAGCATTACTGCCTTAAAACTCAAAACCAAGCTGCAAGCTCAGAATTAAATGAATTTAAAGATGAAAATATAAAAACCATAAAAGGCAAGGCCCGGATATTAGATAGGTACCACCTTAGCATAGATGGCAAAAAGTTATCTTTTAAGTATTTACTAATAGCCAGCGGCAGCTCACCTAACCCTGCCCCTACTAATTTATTTAACATTAACAGTTATCTTACTTATAAAGATTTGTCTAACCTGAACTTTAGTGGAAATAGTTTCTGTTTTATTGGAGCAGGAGCAGTTGCTTATGAATATTCCGAAATATTAACAATGTTAGGCTATAAAGTGCATATTATAGAAAAAAACAACCATATCCTGCCCCATGCCGACAGTGAGGTCAGCGATCTAGCGGCAAGCTTGCTGCAGAAAAGGTCAGTTGTTATACATACAGGAAGCTATGTAGAAGATATAAAGCAAGAAAATAACAAGACCGTTGTTCAATTTATAAAAAACCAAAGAAGATACAGGCTGGTTGTAGATAATTTAGTAATTTCTACCGGTAAAAAACCTAAGCTAGATTCACTTGGCTTAGAAAATGCAAATATTCACTACAACGAACAAGGAATTAAAATTAATAAAAAAATGCAAACTTCTCAGAAGAATATATTTGCAGCCGGAGAAGTCACAGGATCAACAACCGGCTATGAAGCTGCTTACGATGCCCAAGCAGCAATCCACAATATGTTTGCAAGAAAAAAAGTTAATAAATCGTCAGTTGCCATACCAAAAATTATTTATGGTTCAACAGAGATTGCTAGCGTAGGAGCATCAGAGTTAAAACTTCGCCTTTCCGGAAAAATATATCAATCGGCAATTGCTCCAATGGGTATTTTGGGACAATCTCTAACAACTAATTACGGTAGCGGGTTTGTAAAAATCTTGGCTAACCATAAAGGGGTTATAGTAGGCGGAAGTATTGTTGGACCTAATGCAAGTGAGCTAATAAATATTCTATCTGTAGCAATAAATAATAAAATGCAAGCTTGTAAACTAGCCAATACTATTTTTGCCAGCCCGAGCTGGGCAGAGGCTATCAAGGTTGCTGCTGGAAAAATTTATTGCCTTTAAATTTAAATAACCGTCTTTTAAAAAAGGTTATTGATGGGGTGCAAGGACTTAAGCCTGTAACCAATCGGTTATATAGCTTCGCGCAGAGAAAACTATATAATATAAAGGTATACTTTCTCTGGGTTAACATATATTCGGCTACACGCCGCATAGGTAGCCGACAATTCATAATTTTTGTTTGGTGGGGGTGACAGGACTTGAACCTGTGACCAATCGGTTATGAGCCGACTGCTCTAACCACTGAGCTACACCCCCACACACAAAAGCTATTAATTGTTAACCGCTTTAACCACTGAGCTACAGCCCTGAAATAACTATAAAAGTATACACTAATATATAATATTAAATACAGATGATAAAAAAAATTCGAAAAATAATATCAAGCCAAGATATTTTTAACTCTAAAAATATGTCGTTGGTATTATTTTTAATAATTTCTTTATCTGTTACTTGGAGCACGGCTAAAATTATTCAAAAAAACTATTCACTGCAGCAACAAATTAACCAATTAAATCAAGAGGTTGCCTTGCTAGAGCAAACTAACCAAAATCAAAAAATAAAAAATAAATATTTTGAAACTGACGCCTACCTAGAAATTGCTGCTCGTAAATATTTTCAAAAAAGCTTGCCTGGTGAACGGCTTTATATAGTTCCTAAAGAAGTTGCCTTAAGCAAGATAAAGCCAATTCCAGCCGACCAAGCCAAAAAAGCCAGTTTGTCAGATAAATCATTTATTATTAAAAATTGGCAGTCCTGGATTAATTTTGTTTTGGGCAAACAAAACAACTAAATATTAACCCTGGTTATTTATTGACAAATTCATATTTTTTTGCTAATATTTACAGGTTTAATGCGGGGTAGAGCAGTGGCAGCTCGTGTGGCTCATAACCACAAGGTCGCAGGTTCGAGTCCTGCCCCCGCGACCATAAAAAATACCCCATTTCTGGGGTATTTTTTATGTCGGAGGTAGGCTAGAACCGGTCCGGCGAAGCCGAGGTTCGGGCGCCAATGAACCACGCACAGAAGCTTGCTTCGAGCATGGTGAATGCGCAAGAGCAAAGCGTGATGTCCTGCCCCCGCGACCAATTAAAGAATCCCAGCTTGTCTGGGTTTTTTTAATTGGTGATGGTGCCAAATTTAATTCTGTTAAGATATTAAAGTGACATCTATAGACTACCCTTTGATTGACTACTTAAGAAAAGGAATCTCAGCAAAACAGGCAAGACAATTACTTGTTAAAAATAACTGTTTTAATTTTCCGCAATTAAAAAGCGGTTTGTTTCCAGCAGCAATTTTTGACGATCCTAAAAAAGACAAAACCGGCATGACTGATGCATGGCTAAGAGATACCGCATGTATTGGCATAATGCTACTTAAATCTGGCGAACATACAATTGCTGGACACACCACAAGAGGTGTAATTAATAAATTATCCGAAAGTAGAAAAGCTTTTGAAGATGCAATAAAAAATAAGTTGGGCAGCAAAAAAATAGTTAGGCAAGCCGTTCGTTATTCCGGACAAGAATCAGTGCCCAGGTACGATTGGGCCAATGCACAAAATGACGCACTTGGCTATGCCCTTCAACTAATTGGATTAGCTGCAAGCAGCCATATTATCAAACTCAATAAAGCCGATATAACAACCATAGATTTGATCGTAGATTATCTTGAGGCAATTTCTTATTGGAAGGACACAGACAGTGGCCACTGGGAAGAAGTCCAGAAGGTTAATGCTTCTAGTATTGGCACTGTGGTTGGGGGCTTAAGGAGCATTAAAAACTTTAATGTTAATCAAAGTAAAGTCAAAGCACTTATCTATAATGGTTCTGCAGTCTTAAAAGAAACTCTACCCTACGAATCTTTAACACCAGGGCATGAAAGAAAAGATGATGCTTCTTTAATATTTCTTGTGGAGCCACAGCATGTAATCAAAGGTAAGCTTGCTGAAAAAATAATTTTAAGTGCCGAAAAAAACTTAATGGGTGAACGCGGTTTTAGGCGTTATAACGGCGACAGCTACTGGGGACCAGATTATCGTCAACATTTTTTAATTAACGAAAGAGCTGCCGATTTTAGCAACCCTAAGAAAATGGAAGATAGAAATAAATACATAATGAGTGGCAACGAAGCTCAGTGGACTATTATTGATCCGCTTATCTCGGCATACTATTGCCGGCGATTTCAAAAAAGCAAAAATAGTCAAGATGCAACCAAGGCGCAATTATTTATGGTTAGATCTATGAAAAATATTATTACCCACTTAAACACCGAAACTAATGAGCAAACCTGGAAAATGCCAGAGCTATTTTTTCTAGAAGAAGGTCATTTGGTACCGAATGATCATCTTGGGCTGCTCTGGGGCCAAGCTAACCTTATGTATAGCTTAAAAGTTTATGAAGATACTTTTTCGTCGAGCCTAATTAAAATATAAATCTATTCTACCGACTGATAAATTGAGGTGTTGATATAATTAATAAATGAATTTAGATAAACTGAACAAAAAATTACAAACAGAAGCATTTGAACTACTCGAATCTGCTCAATTAAGAGAAAGGCTAGAAAAGATTGGAATGGTAGAACTAGGTGGTAGTTTTGTTTACGGAACAATGGTGGATGAAGATATTGATGTTGCAGTTATTGTTGATAAGGAAAACTTGAACTATCAGACTAGAAAACGGGTTATGAACGACCTACTAGATATTGAGGGCCTTGATGGAATAGCCATGACAGACCGTCATCATAACCCTAAAAATGGAGCTCCTAACGGTTTATGGTTCGGCCCAATCATTAATTTCAAAGGACGAAAATGGAATATTGATATTTGGTTAATAACTAAAGATGAGCCATATTCGCACCATAATAATACTCTTAATACCAGAATGAAGAATATTAGTGAAGACCAAAGAACAACTATACTAAAAATAAAGTACGATGCTCTTTTGTCGGGACAAAAAGAAAAAGGAGTTACTTCTTCTGAGATTTATATTGCCGTACTAGATAACAGAGTTTTATCATTTCCTGAATTCATTGCTAACAAAAAAGATTTTACTAAATAAAACCGACTAAAGCCTCTCTATGGTATAGAAAAAATTACTGCCTAAGACCTTTTGTACCATTGGCAACTTTTACGACATTTTCGACAACTGTTTGTATATCGCCCTTAATATTTACTTTATTTATTGTACCGTCTTCATTAAATGCGGCCCAAGGTTCGTATATGTGCAGCTGGTCTCTCAGTGGGAAAGCATTAACCCCTACAGCTGCATTTACGAGTTGTTCAATGGCTCTAACGCCACCGACAGCCCCATAACTTACAAATGCCATTGGCTTATACTTCCATTCCATAAATAGGTAGTCTATAGAATTTTTTAGAGCCGCTGGTACGGCGTGGTTATATTCTGGTGTCAAAATGATAAAACCGTCTGCTTCAGATATTTTACCTGACCACTTTTTAGTATGATCATTTTCATATTTTTGCATAGCCGGCAGATTTGATTCATCTAGTAACGGCAAATTGTAATCTGCTAAATCTACTAGTTCAAATTTGGCATCTTTTAAATTTAGGTTGTTAATTTCTTGGAGCAGCCATTTACCAATAGGTAGTCCCAAGCGGCCCGGTCGGGTACTGCCAATAATTATTTGTATGTTAACCATTTATTGTTCCTTGTTTTAAATACTAACTTTACTTATTATAGTTACTAACTATATTTTGTAAAGTATATAAATAATGTAAAATAAGCAATATGCTAAAAACCATAGTTCCAGTAGCAAAAGAAAAGAAATGTATTGCGGGAGCCCTGCTTATTTTAGGCGACAAGTGGACTGCCCTAATTATTCGTGAAATGACCTCTTGCCCACAAAAATTTAGCAATTTAGAGAAAAATCTGCCTGGCATCAGTCCACGAACTTTAAGCCAAAGACTTGATAAGTTAATTGATCACCAAATAATAGATAAAACAATATACTGCGAAAAGCCTCCAAGATACACTTATCATTTAACCAAAAAAGGACAAGGGCTAAAAAAAATATTAGAAGATATGGTTGTTTGGAGTGATAATTATTCCTAAGAAAGAAATTCGATTCTTTGTTCAATAATTTTTATCATCGAATCTATATCAGTCGTTCTTACAAGGTCGTTACGGAATTTAGAGGCATTTTCCGAACCGTGAATATAAAGCTTGGTTAGTCTTTTCAGGCTTTGCCAATTTCTTTCGTTATTTGGATAAGTTTTTTTAAAAAGCTTGGCATGTTTTAAGTAAATTTTTAGCCGTTCATTTTCGGTAGTAAACTGCCAATTGCTATTCTTTTGAAAAACAAAAGGATTATACAATGAACCTCGGCCGATCATTATGCCATCAACGCCGGTTTCACCGGCTAAGACTTCACCTTGTTTCCTAGAAAGAACATCACCATTACCAACAATTAAAGTATTAGGGCTAATTTTGTCTCTAATTTCTCGGACTGTTTTAATATCAGACCACCTAGCCGGTACCTTGCTCATCTCTTTTGTTGTACGCCCATGAACTGTTAAAAGGTCTATATTTTGTTTAAGAATTAGTTCGGGCCATGAAAAATCTACTTCGTTAAAGCCAGTTCTAAGCTTTACACTTACCGGCACTCTACTTGCTACACCGTTTTTAACGGCTTGTATAATTTCTAAAGCTAACTGTCGATTATTTATTAGAGCAGAGCAACATCCGCTTTTTACTACAGATTTATCTGGGCAACCCATGTTAATATCTACTCCATCAAAGCCCATATCTACTAGCTCGGCTGCTACTTTTTGATAATTTTCGGGGTTTTTACCCCATATTTGAGCAATTAATGGTTTATCATGCTTGGTATATTTGAATTTATGAATAAGATTTTTACGGCCCCTGCTCATTAAACCTTCGACATTTACGAATTCTGTAAAAAATAAATCTGGCTTTGCGCAATCGGCTATTATTTGCCTAAAAACAGTTTCAGTAACATCGTCCATCGGTGCCAGAGCAAAAAATGGCTTAGGCAATTTGCTTATCTGCATTATTCTATTCTAGATTATTTCGCTTATATTCTATAAGTCTGAGTAACTCTTTTAATTCTTTTTGTTCAATAAATGGCTTCTTTGTTTCAGGATTAATTTTCGCAACCAAACGACCAATGATCCGGATTTGTTTTGCTAAATCTTTACTATACTTCGCACTAACAATATCTTCTACAATATCTAGGTTAGTATCAAAATCAAACAGATCACTACCAAAGAATTCCTCTGGTGTTTTTCCTGTTACTTTGTGCACAGCATCATAAAAAGAGCCTTGATCTGTCAGTCTATCTATTCGTGCTTCTTCACTCGGGGTAAGCTCCCTAGATTGCTTATGTGGTCGAAGGCTGTTCGCTGCATCATTTAGTTTTATTCTCCGTAAAACAATAGACTCTTCAATTTCAATAGATTTATTTAAAGCTACTGGACCAATATACGGTACGCAACAATCTTCTGGCTCATTTGGCTGCAAATCTGTGTTTGAATATAAATTTTCGGTAATACTTTCCTGTACTTCGAAGGGCAAATAATCCCATTCTTCTTCGTTATATCCAGAATCTTTACCAGGGTATGAATTCATTATTATATTATAGCATTTTTAA
>CAZJDP010000012.1:0-9214 GCA_964544805.1 uncultured Candidatus Saccharibacteria bacterium | reverse complement strand
GTTGGTCGCTTGTGTTATATGGAGCTAGTAGCGAAACCACCATTTTTTTAATTAACTACTAAAATAGTTTTTTAGATTGAAAATTGATGGCCGGCAGCGAACTGCTGGTTTTTTTGTCTAAAAAACAATCCGCGCGACCAAGAAGGAGGTTGTATAGCATGAACAGCTTGCAATCATTTTACGCGCAAATAAAAACCGAGCGGGAAGACGCTCAAAAAGAAAAAGAATCACTTGTTATAATGAAGTCGCACTTGGCTCTACCGAAGTCCGAGATACTAAGAAACAGTATTATTGATTCTTACCGGTCAAAGCATCAGGACAGCCATGGCCATAAAAGACGACCTTTAGTATCACTTTTTATTGGCTAAAAAGAAAAGTCTTTTTGGTAAAATTTCGTTGCCGCACCTAGTTTGGTGCGGCTTTTTTGTTGACTTTTAAAGCTTAATCATACAAACTAGTATATAAGAAGTAGTTTAGGCTTGGCAGTGCTCGCATGTTGCAAAATAGCTGCACCAAAAACACTAAGTCCAGTGAACTTCGCGCGAAAAACTAATTATCAATCTTTAAATAACAACTGTGGCTTGTGTAGCTAACTGCCACAATTAGTTGTACTTTAGGTTGAGCTACAATAACAACTTAAATTAATTAAGGAGCGTGCTTTTTATGGCAAAAACAGTAGCTGCTACTGATGCGAACAAAAGAAGATTTTACACAAAAAGTAATGACATTCCTCTGCCAAACTTAGTAGACCACCAGAACAAGAGCTTTCAGTGGTTTGTTGAAGAAGGCTTAGGTGAGTTGTTTGCCGAAATTAGTCCAATGGACGATTACACCGGATCTAAACTGTCTTTAAACTTTAAAGACTATCACTTTGAAGATCCAAAAATGACAGAATTAGAAGCCAGAGAAAATAATATAAGCTACGAAGCTTCATTAAAGGCTACAGTCGAGTTGATTAATAAGGTAACCGGAGAAGTTAAAGAACAGGAAATATACTTAGGTGATTATCCTTGGATGACCAACCGGGGTACCTTTGTTATTAATGGAGCTGAGCGAGTTGTCGTTTCGCAGCTTATTAGGAGCCCAGGTGTTTTCTTTACTGCCAACCAGCATGGCGGCAAAAACTTTTACGGAGCTAAAGTTATTCCTAGCCGTGGTGCTTGGCTAGAGTTTGAAACTGCTGTTAACGGCGCAATGTATGTCAAAATCGATAGAAGACGAAAGATTGCCATTACCACCCTGCTTAAAGCACTTGGCATGAACGAAGCTTCTATAAAAGACCGCTTCAAGCATGTTGATTCTGGTGCTAAAAGCTATATTGATGCAACTTTAGAAAAAGATCCCAGCAAAGGATCTAACGAAGCCTTAATTGAGGTTTACCGAAGGCTGCGTCCAGGCGATTTAGCGACAGTTGAAAACGCTCGTTCGCTTATTGAAAACATGTTCTACAATCCAAAAAGATTCGACTTTTCGCGCGTCGGTCGCTACAAACTAAATAAAAGACTAGATATTGATATTCCAAATACTGCAGAAAATCGGGTTATGCGCCTAGAAGACTTAGAGGCAATTATTGAAGAGCTTATCCGTTTAACTAACACACAAGAACCAGCCGATGATATTGACAGTTTAGCTAACCGGCGGATCAAGTTGGTTGGCGAACTAGTTCAGCGGCAATTTAGAATTGGCCTGCTTAGAATGGACCGCAACGCTAAAGACCGTATGAGCATGTGCGACATAGAAACTGTTACGCCTAGCCAATTAATCAATGCTAGGCCGGTAGTTGCAGCCGTTCGTGAGTTTTTTGCTAGCTCTCAGCTGTCTCAGTTTATGGATCAGATTAACCCACTTTCAGAACTTGCCCATAAAAGAAGGTTAAGTTCGATGGGTCCTGGTGGACTTAGCCGAGAAAGAGCCGGCTTTGAGGTTCGTGATGCTCACGCTACTCACTACGGTAGAATTTGCGCTGTTGAAACACCGGAAGGTGCCAATATTGGCTTGGTGCTTAACATGGCAACTTATGCCCGTATTAACGATTACGGATTTTTAGAAACTCCTTATATTAAGGTAAAAAACGCAGCCACCGCCAAAGAAGCTGTTGGTGAAATTGCTGCTGTTGACCTGGAAGATGATAAAGGCAAGGTAATAGTTAAAAAAGGCGCTAAAATTTCGGCAGATAATGCCAAAAAACTAGCAGCCGTAAAAACTAGAGCATCCTGGCCGATTAAAGCAAAAGTTACCAGCGAAGTAGTTTATTTAGATGCCAGCGAAGAAGAAAAAGCGGTTATTGCTGGTGCTGGTAGTGAAGTAAATGAAGACGGTTATTTTGTCAGCGAAAGAGTTTCAGCCAGAGCCAGATTAGTTGCCGGTGAAGTGGATGCTAATGAAGTTACTCATATGGATGCTGCATCTAAGCAAATTATTGGATCTTCTGCCGCACTTGTACCCTACATTGAAAAGAACTATGTGCTTAGAAGCTTAATCGGATCGAACCAGCAAAGACAAGCAGTGCCATTAATTAATCCATCTGCTCCAATTGTTGGAACCGGTATAGAAGAAACAGCTGCCCGCAATACCGGACAAATTATTTTGGCCGAAGGCGATGGAAAAATCGTTAAGGCGACAGCCGATGAAGTAACTGTAGATTACGGCAAATTGAAAAAGTCATATTACCCACAGCACTTTGTTAGAAGTAATGAAGGGTCAAGTATCAACCAAAAAGTTGTTGTTAAAACCGGTGACACGGTTAAAGAAGGCAGCGTTCTGATTGAAGGTATGAGCATTCAGGGCGGCGAGCTAGCTCTTGGGAAAGATGTGCTTATTGCCTTTATGCCATGGGGTGGCTATAACTTTGAAGACGCCATTGTCATTAGTGATCGCCTTGTTAAAGACGATGTATTTACTTCTGTTCATATTGTCGATTACATGACCGAAATTCGCGAAACCAAATTAGGCCCTGAAGTTGTTACCAGAGATATCCCAAATGTTTCAGAAGAATCACTGCGGCATCTTGATGAAGACGGCATAGTTAGAATTGGGGCCGAAGTGCACCCAGGTGACATTCTGGTCGGAAAAATTACGCCAAAGGGTGAACAAGAACTTTCCAGCGAAGAAAGATTACTAAGAGCAATATTTGGCGAAAAAGCTAAAGAGGTCCGTGATACTTCTCAACGAATGAGCAACGGTAAGCACGGTAAAGTGGTCGGAGTCAAAATATTTAGCCGGGCCAACGGTCATGAGCTTAAGGCTGGTGTTATTATGCAAATTCAGGTTTTTGTGGCCCAAATGCGTAAGGTAGCCGTTGGCGATAAGCTAGCTGGTCGACACGGTAACAAAGGTGTTATTGCTCGAGTTCTTCCAGTTGAAGACATGCCATTTAATGAAGATGGCACCCCAATAGATGTAGTACTCAATCCGCTTGGTGTCCCAACCCGCATGAACTTGGGGCAGCTTTTCGAAACTCACCTTGGAATGGCCGCTGCTGCACTTGGGCTTAAGGTAGCTACTCCTCCTTTTAACGGCGTGCCACTCGAAAAAATTCGTGAACTACTAAAAGAGGCAGGATTGCCAGAAGACGGCAAACAGCAGTTATTTGATGGTCGTACCGGCGAGCCATTTAAAGAGCGAACAACAGTTGGTCAAATGTACATGATTAAGCTAAATCATATGATTGCCGACAAGATTCACGCCCGTTCAACTGGACCATACACTATGGTTACTCAGCAGCCTCTTGGCGGTAAAGCCCAAAACGGCGGCCAAAGGTTCGGAGAAATGGAAGTATGGGCCTTAGAAGCTTATGGCGCCGCCAATACTTTGCAAGAAATGTTAACCATTAAGTCAGATGATGTTTATGGCAGGTCAAAAGCTTATGAATCAATTATTAAGGATACAGAAATTGAAGGGCCAAAAGTTCCAGAAAGCTTTAATGTCTTAGTGAAAGAACTCCAAGGCCTAGGGCTTAAAGTTGATTTAGTGGATAGCCATGCTGGTGAGGCTATAGATGCCGAAGAGCTGTTAGAAGTAAATGTTAAGGATGAGGCTGCTCATCAAGCTTCTGTCGAAGCCCCAACAGAATCAATCAGCGACTTAGATGTCACAGAAGATGCAGTTGCCGACGAATTTATGGTTTTGGACGAAGATGACCAAGAATTGGAGCCGCAAATAACCGAAGAATTCAATGAAGGGAAGGAGGTAGCTTAAAAGATGCGCAGGTATTCACACGGAACAAACATTGCCGATTTTGATGCAGTTAGATTAGCCATTGCTAACCCTAGTGATATTTTAGAGTGGAGCAACGGCGAAATTACCAAACCAGAAACAATCAATTACAGAACCCAAAAACCAGAAAAAGATGGCCTATTTTGTGAAAAGATTTTTGGCCCGGTCAAAGATATTAACCCGCACGATGCTAAATATAAAGGGTTAAGATCCCGCGAGGCCGCAGTTGATAAAAACGGCGAAATTGTTACTAAAAGTATTGTCCGTAGGGAAAGAATGGGCCATATCAGCCTGGCTACTTCTGTTACCCACATTTGGTTCCTTAGGGGCACGCCAAGCGCCATGGGCCTAGTGCTTAATATGACAGTTAAAAACTTAGAGCGCATTGCTTATTTTGCCAGCTATGTAATTTTAGAGGTAGATACCGAGAAGCGAGATCAACTGCTTGCCGATAAAGAAGCAGAAGCTGCTGCCGCCAAAACTGCTTTAGAAGCTAGGTATGAGCAAATGGCTGCTGAAGAAGGCGCCGATATCAAAAATCTAGCCGAAGCACGAACCAAAGAAATTGATGAAGTAATTGCCAACTATGAAACTGTTAAAGCCCAGCTTGAATCTTTGCAAAAGCACGCTTTAATTAGCGAAACCGATTACCGTAATTTGCCAGATGAACTGCAGGATATTATTTCTGTTTCAATGGGCGGCGATGCAATCGAAAAAATGCTTAAATCAGTTGATCTTAATCAGTTAATTGAACAACTGACCGAGGAAGTTGAAACTGCTAAAGGCATGCGTAAGAAAAAAATAATGAAAAGACTACGAATTCTCGAAAGCATGCAGCGGGCAGGTATTGAACCAGCTAGTATGTGCATTAGCGTTCTACCAGTTATTCCTCCGGATCTTCGACCTATGGTTCAGCTTACCGGCGGTAGGTTTGCAACTAGTGATTTGAACGACCTCTATAGAAGGGTTATTAATAGAAACAACCGTCTTAAGAAGCTAATTGATCTCAATGCACCAGAAGTAATTAGGCGAAACGAAATGCGGATGCTTCAAGAAGCTGTCGATGCTTTAATTGACAACAATGCAGCCAGAAGCGGCCGGGCTGTTTCCAGCACCGGGCAAAGAAGAAGGCTAAAGAGTTTAAGCGACATGCTTAAAGGCAAGCAAGGCCGTTTCCGTCAGAATTTACTTGGTAAAAGGGTTGATTATTCTGGTCGTTCGGTGATTGTCGCCGGCCCAGAACTAAAGCTTAACCAGTGTGGTTTGCCAAAAATGATGGCCCTAGAACTTTTTAAGCCGTTCGTTATTGGCTACTTAATCACCAACGATCATGCCCACAACATTCGTTCGGCTACCCGTTTGATTGAATCTGGCGAAGCCGTTGTTTGGGATGCTTTGGACGAAGTTATTAAAGGCAAGTTCGTTCTTCTAAACCGCGCCCCGACCCTTCATCGTCTTGGCATTCAAGCGTTTCAGCCTAAATTAATTGAAGGTAAAGCTATTCAGCTGCATCCTTTGGTATGTTATGGCTTTAACGCCGATTTTGATGGCGATCAAATGGCTGTTCATTTGCCTCTTTCCGACAAGGCTCAGGCAGAAGCAAGAGATATTATGGTTTCGGCCAAGAATATCTTGAAGCCAGCCGACGGTACGCCGGTGCTGCATATTGAACAAGATATTGTCCTGGGCGCTTACTTTATTACTTATGACAAGTATCAAGATCAGAAGCCATCTTATTACTCGGATATCAATGAAGCATTAATGGCCTTAGACGAAGGAGCGATTATGCTTCAGAGTCCAATTATTATTGATTTTAGGGGAGAAAAGCTAACCACAACTTTAGGTCGGGTCTTGTTTAATGAACTTTTGCCTGCAGACTTTCCATTCCAAAACGAATCAATGACCAAGAAAAAAATCAAACAAGTTATGGCTCAGGTTTACGAAAAATACGGTCAAGATAAAACTGCCGAAATTGCCGATGACCTGAAAGACCTAGCTTTTGAATATTCGACTCTTTCAGGCATATCTATGGGTATGGATGATTTTCCGGCTGTTAAGGGCATTGATCAACTAATTTCCGAAGGCGAAAAGCGAGCCAAAGAAATCGGCGACCAATACGAAGCCGGCTTTATGACCGATGATGAAAGATACCGCTTAACTGTCGAAAATTGGACTAAAATTGATGCCAAAGTACAGGCTCTATTAGCCGAACAACTAACCACACAAGATAACTCCATGTCAATTGCTGTTAATTCTGGGGCTAGGGGTAATATTGGCCAAATGAAACAATCTGTTGGTATGCTAGGCGTTTTGTCTGATACGAGCGGCCGAGCTATCGAGTTGCCCGTTAAGTCAGGCTACAAACACGGTCTAAACCAGCTTGAGTACTTTACCGGAACCAGAGGCGTGCGAAAGGCTTTAATTGATATTGCCCTTAAGACGGCCGATTCTGGTTACATGACTCGTCGTTTAGTAGATGTTAGCCAAGATGTTTTCATTGTTGATGAAGACGCTAATGACCCAGGATTCCCAATTTACCGAGCAGATGCCGAAGAAACCGGCGTGCCTTTTGCCAGCCGCTTAGAAGGCCGTTATGCTGCTGAAGATATAATGGTCGAGAATCAAGTTAAGGTACCTAAAGGCGAGTTAATTACTCGTTCAGCCGCTGCTGCCATTGATGAAGCAACTGAAGTCGAAGTTGTCAAAATTATGAGCGCGCTAACATGCGGTACTATTCGGGGAGTCAGTCAAAAAAGCTATGGTATTGACCCGGCAACCGGCCAGCTAGTTGTTGACAGGCATCCAGTTGGAGTCATTGCTGCTCAAAGTATCGGTGAGCCAGGTACCCAGCTTTCGCTAGACTCAAAGCACCGTTCAGGCGCCGTCCTAGCCGATGAAACAGCTCAAGGCCTAAACCGTGTTGACGAGCTTTTCGAAGTTAGAAATCCAAAAGGCCAGGCCTACATTAGTGAAATTTCCGGCGAAGTTAGCATCCGCGAAGAAGGTGAATCTTATATTGTTCAGGTATCTGGCAAAGAGGAAGAAGAAGTTGTGCTTAAGTTAGGCGAACGAACAGCCACAATTGCTGACGGTCAAGAAGTTGTAGTTGGCGATGTTGTTGCTTCTATTGAAGGCGGTGAAAATCCACTTGTGGCACCAATAACTGGTACGGCTAATGTCGAAGAAGATAAAATAGTCATTGTACCTACTACTCAAACTGTCGTCCGTTATGAAATTCCTGGCTTCAAGCAATTGGTTGTCAAGAATGGCGATCAAGTTGTAGCTGGCGATAGCTTAACCAGCGGTTCCATCAATCTTCATGATTTAATGAACTTAAAAGGCGTCATAGAAACCCAAAGGTACATTTTGAACCAAATTAGCAAAATTTTTGCCGCCCAAGGTCAAAATATATCCGACAAGCATCTTGAAATTGTTATTAGACAAATGTTTAGCAGGGTATCTATTGAAGAGCCTGGTGATACCGATTTTGTAACCGGAGACATTGTTTCTAAGGCTGCGGTGTTAGAGGCAAATCAAAAACTGGCCCAAGAAGGCAAGAAACCAGCTGAGTTTAACCAGTTACTGCTTGGAATAACCAAAGTTTCAACCTGGGCAGACAGTTTCTTAAGTGCTGCATCTTTCCAGGACACAACCAGAGTACTAATAAGTGCCGCAACCAGCGGAAAGGTCGATCACTTATATGGTCTAAAAGAAAATGTTATTTTGGGTCGCAAAATACCTGTAGGTACAGGATACAGCCCCAAAGATAATATTGACGACGAAGAATAAATCTGTTTAAATAGGATCTTGTATGCCAACAATAAATCAATTAGTTCGTAAGAATAGGAAAAGTTCAAAGGCTAAAAGTAAGTCGCCTGCATTGCACCGGGTTACTAATAGTTTGCAGACTAAATCTTACGAAAAACCAGCACCTTTTAAAAGAGGTGTATGCGTCAAGGTAACAACCAAGACTCCAAAAAAGCCTAATTCGGCTCTACGAAAAGTTGCTCGTGTTCGTTTAAATAACGGCTATGAGGTATGGGCTTATATTGGAGGAGAAGGTCATAATCTTCAGGAGCACGCCGTTGTATTAATACGGGGCGGTAGAGTTCCGGATTTGCCAGGTGTTCGCTACCATGTGGTAAGAGGCAGCCTAGATTTACAAGGTGTCGCAAATAGAAAACGCGGCCGCAGTAAATACGGCGCCAAAAAAGATAGCAAATAGCTATCTTTGAAGATAGAAGCTCGAATATAGAATAGCGATATTCAATCTTCAAAATTCAATAATCAATTAGAGTGGCTTCAGTGACCGCTCCAGCCTATGCTGGAAGAAAGCACAGAAGTATTAAAGCAAAGGAGTACAGAAATGCCACGAAAAAAAACTAAGAGTTTAGTCAGGGATATTGCCCCAGACCGAAAGTATAATTCTGAGCGCGTTCAGCGGTTAATTAATAGAATTATGCTCAGCGGAAAAAAACAGTTAGCCGAACGAATTGTTTATGAGGCTATGGACAATGCCGCTAAAAAATTAAAAGTAGATGATCCTTTAGAAGTGCTTAACAAAGCATTAGATAATGTTAAACCTGCGGTTGAAACTCGTTCCAGAAGAGTTGGCGGTGCAAATTATCAAATTCCTTTCGAGGTTAGAGGCCAGAGACAAAGCCACTTGACCCTAATGTGGTTTGTAGCTGCTGCTCGGGCCCGAAGCGGAATGCCAATGGCAGATAGGCTGGCTGCAGAAATTGCTGATGCCTATAACGGAACAGGCGCAGCAGTAAAGAAAAAAGAAGATACTCATAAAATGGCTGAAGCTAACCGAGCATTTGCTCATTTCGCAAGAGGCTAAAGTAGGCATAATAAGCAATCCTTAAAACAGATGTAATTTTTAGAAAGGCACGAAAATAAGATGGCAGGTAAAAAGGTAACAATGGATAAAATGCGCAATATTGGCATTATTGCTCATATTGATGCTGGTAAGACAACTACCACAGAAGGTATT
>CAZJDP010000011.1:2488-9611 GCA_964544805.1 uncultured Candidatus Saccharibacteria bacterium | reverse complement strand
AGATCAAACAGGAAAAATTACTCAAGTAGTCGGAGTGGTCGTCGACGCAGAATTTAAAGACGGTGACTTGCCAGCCATTAATGACGCCCTAATTATTGAAAAAGATTCTCAAAAAATCTACCTAGAAGTTGCCCAGCACTTAAATGAACAGACGGTTAGGTCAATTGCCCTGAGCAGCACAGACGGGCTTAAAAGAGGCCAAATTGTAATAGCTACCGGCGCGCCAATAACAATCCCTGTAGGCGATGCCACAATTGCTAGAATGTTTAATGTTGTTGGCGAGCCTATTGACGGCAAAGAGGCTGTTGAATCTAAAGTTACTGCAAGTATTCACCGCGAAGCCCCTACCCTAGATGAACAAAGCGGTAAAATAGAAATTTTAGAAACTGGAATTAAAGTTATCGACCTAATTTGCCCAATGACCAAAGGTGGTAAAGTTGGCCTGTTTGGCGGCGCCGGAGTTGGTAAAACAGTTCTTATAACCGAGCTTATTAATAATATTGCTAAATATCATAGCGGTAATTCGGTTTTTGCTGGTGTAGGTGAGCGAACCCGAGAAGGCAATGATTTATATAACGAAATGGAAGAAAGCGGCGTTTTAGACAAAACTAGCCTGGTTTTTGGCCAGATGAACGAGCCGCCTGGCGCCCGTTTAAGGGTAGGCTTAACCGGCTTAACGCTAGCTGAAGGTTTTAGAGACCAAGGCAAAGATGTGCTGTTATTTATTGATAACATCTTTAGGTTTACCCAGGCCGGCGCTGAAGTATCTGCTCTTCTTGGCCGTTTGCCAAGTGCAGTCGGCTACCAGCCTAATTTGCAACAAGAAATGGGCGAGCTGCAAGAACGAATTACCAGTACTAAAACTGGTTCTATAACATCTGTTCAGGCCGTTTATGTTCCGGCAGATGATTTGACTGACCCTGCCCCTGCTACAACTTTTTCTCACTTAGATTCTACTATTGTGCTTAGCCGTGCTTTAACAGAACTTGGCCTTTATCCGGCTGTCGATCCGCTCGATAGTAGTTCCACAATTCTTGACCCGGAAATTGTCGGCGAAGAACACTATAATACGGCCCGCGAAGTCCAAAGAATTTTGCAAAGATACAAAGACCTTCAAGATATAATTGCCATTTTAGGCATGGAAGAGCTTTCCGACGAAGATAAGCAGACTGTTGCCCGGGCCAGAAGAATTCAAAGATTCTTAACCCAGCCGTTTCATGTGGCCGAAGTTTTTACCAATTCGCCCGGTAAGTATGTTAAGTTATCTGAAACAATTGACGGCTTTAAGCAAATTCTGGCCGGAGATCATGACGATAAACCAGAATCAGCTTTTTATCTTAAGGGCTCTATTAAGGATGTGGAATAGTGCAGACCAAGCTTTTAACAATGTCTGGCTCTTTATACAATAACCAGGCAAAAGAAATCCAGCTGCGGACTCCTGAAGGAGATATGGCAATCTTATCTGGCCACGAACCGTTTTTGGCAATTGTTGAACCTGGGCCGTTGACAATAATTAACGAAGACGACACCGATGAACTTTATTCTGTCTTCGGGGGGTTGGTTTCTGTTAATGAAAATAACGAAGTTAATATTTTAGTCGACCAAGCAGATCATCATGATAATTTAATTATTGGAGAAATTGAAGAAGCTATTGAACTAGCCAAAGAACTTAAAGAAGCAGCTAAAGACCGACAGTCGTTATATCAAGCCCAAAGATTGATTGACCGCCATACCATTCGGCTAAATGTTGCTAAAATTCGCCGCCGTTCTAGAAGATAGACTTTTGTTATTTTTGCAAAAGAGTATAATACTAAAAGTTTTGTAAAAATAATAAGGTAATTTTTTTATGGAGAAAAAAATGGCTAACCCTATTTTTGCTGGTGAAACTGAGCAAAAAATTGAACCGGCGGCTTTCGTCGCTAGCCTTGGTAATTTTGGCCTTGGCCATGACAATGGCGGGATTACTAGCAATTTAATAGAAACAGAATATGATCGTTATAGCGATGATATCGCGAATGCATTAGTGGCAATTGAGGACAATGATCATGTAGCATGTATTGACGGCAGATGCACTACTTGTCAAATTGATGGCAGCCGCCCGGTGGCAAGAAAACGAATTGCCGGAGCAATTTTATCTTACGATGTAGCGGCTTTGGTTTCAAAAGGGTCGCTTGAACAGTCTCTAGCTGCTGCTGATTCAATTTATAAAAAACTAGCAGATATAGAAAAATTTGCAAAAGATACTATGGGCCTTGCCCCGTCTTCGCATAGCGGCGGCTGCGGAGCGGCTAACGGGTTAATTAACCATCTTAGAGTCATGAATAATTCCGAAAATATAGCAGCGGCAACTGCGGCGATTATTCAGCTGATTGAGCCAGCCATACAAGCGGAATATGACAACAATATTTATCAAGAAATAGCAGCAAATGCAGACACATTAGCCCTTCAGATTGAACAAGCTAATTGGGACGGTAATAAATTTGTCGCTTCAATTTCCGAGCAAGACCAAGCAGGTGTCGAGCAGCTTGAGGCCGACAAAAATGACCAATATCATGGGCATAAAGAACAATCTATAATTTTAGTTTATGGCAATAAAACTTTAAGCAAGCAAAAAATGATTGAGCTCGGCTTGGGCCAAGCGTTTGTAATTAATATTGACCTAATTAATGATATTGCCGCTAGTCTTTCTGGTTTAGAGGGACAAGCCGGTTATTCTAAAGCCTTGCATGCTTTAATTGCCTATCAGCTAGCCGTTGCATCTAATTTATGCAATAAAAACATGCCAGTTTTTATTATTTAAATTAGCTTTAGCTTAATATTGTCAAAGAATGAATCTTTGTCTATACTTAGCATTATAAAACTTTAAACTTAAAGAGGGGTAAATTAGGTGGACGATTTTAAACCAAATAGAAGTGTAGATGGAATGGTTGGCGGCCAGGGCGTCCCGCCCAAGCAGCCAGAAGAAGGTGATGATAACAGCTACACCGAGCAAAGTACAATGAACGACGGCTTAACAGATTTAGGCCAAGTAGACAATCACAGCGATGCTACTACTGCTCAGGCGCAGCCTTATGAATCTAACGATTTACATATTGCCGGCAACGGTAAAGACCCGGTTAAAAAATGGAAAATTATGACCATTTTATTTGCATTGCTATTTATTGCCGCAGCCGCTTTAGCTTTTTATGAGTACTCTCAAGCTCAAGACTATAAAAAACAGCTTGATGCTGCGAATAACAAGGTGCAGCAACTAAGCAGCGAGCTTTATCAAGTTAAATATGACAGCAAAGACAGTACAAACAAGCAAGAATTACTAACAAAACAAAATCAAGCACTAACCGCACTTTCTAAGCAGCTTAAAACTGCCTGCGGCAATGCTTGCAAAGATATATCTTTAGAAGTAAAAATCTCTAACTAGCTAGCTAGACAGTAGACAGATAAGGGTCGCTTCGTATAAACTTAATAACAAGATTATATGAAGCAAAAAGAAGTAAATATCCCACCCGGGCTAGTGCACCCTGTTTCAATAAACGGTTTAAACGGCCGTTTTTTGAAAATTCCTAACAAAGATAAAAAACTAAATATTTTAGTTGTTTATGGCCACCATTCTTCTTTGGAGCGGATGTTCGGTATTGCGGAAAATATTGCTGACTACGGAACGGTCGTTATGCCGGATTTACCGGGTTTTGGCGGCATGGATAGTTTTTACACACTCGGCAAAAAGCCTACACTTGATGATTATGCAGATTATTTAGCTACATTTATAAAACTAAAATTTCGGGGCGAACAGATTTCTATTTTAGGAATGAGTTTTGGATTTGTCGTGACCTTACGAATGTTGCAAAAATACCCCGATATGCTAAGAAGAGTTAATTTACTAGTAAGCCTGGTTGGCTTTAGCGATAAAAGCGACTTCAAGCTTTCCGGGAAAAATCAATTTTTGCTTAAATTAATGTCAAGAATTTTTAGCCGTAAAAGTATGGCCTTTTTATTTAGATATATTGGCCTTAACAAACTGGTTATTAGCTTGGCTTATAGAATTAATGCCAAAAGCCACCCTAAAATGAAAGATGCAGATAAAAAAGAGCTAAAGCGGCGCATAAAATTTGAGGTTTATCTTTGGCAAATAAATGATGTTAGGTCTTATATGGCTACAATGCTGATGATGTTTACCTTAAAGCAAGAACCTATTAAGCTGCCAATTGATTTATTTTTAGTTTCTGTTGCCAACGATCAGTATTTTGATGAAAAAATGGTAGTTAGTAATTTTAAAAAGATTTTTAAAAAAGTTGTTAAGACCAAGATAAATTTAAAAAACCATGCCCCTACTGTAATAGGCAACAAACAAGACTCGGCCATATTTATTCCTAATAGAATCAGAAAAGAACTTGAAAACAGATGAATGGTATAATTAAATTATGAAAATCGGCATAGTATGCCCCTATAATATGTTTCAATTTGCTGGGGGCGTTCAAGATGTAGTTGTTCAATTACATGATAAATTAAAAAACAAAGGCCATATCGTTAAAGTAATTACGCCTCGGCCCAGAAACCATAGCGAACCAGCCCCAGAAGATTATATTCTTTTAGGCAGAAGTGCCAAAGTTAATACAATGGCAACAATGGTTGACCTAGGCTTTGAGGCAGCCGGAGACGAAATTGATAATATACTAGCCACTGAAAAGTTTGATGTTATTCATTTTCATGAGCCTTGGGTGCCTTTATTATCCCGTCAAATTTTAACAAGATCTTCAGCGGTGAATGTAGCTACTTTTCATGCCAAAAGCCCAGACACTCTTATTAGCAAGTCTTTAATAAGCTCGGTGGTGCCATACACCAAGTCTGTGCTTAAATATCTTGATTCCTTAACGGCCGTTTCGCCGGCTGCCTGCGAATATGTTAAAAACTTAACCGATAGACCGATAGAAATTGTACCTAACGGTATCGACCTTAACAGATTTGTTGCTAATAAAAATGCCAGCAAAGACGATAAGTCTATTTTGTTTCTTGGCCGTTTAGAAAAAAGAAAAGGTCTGGAATATTTATTAAATGCTTTCCAGCTGCTTAAAGCCAAGCATCCTGAAGTTGATTTGCTAATTGCCGGCAGCGGCGGTAAAAGAAAAAGTTTGGAAAAATATATTGAACAGCGAAAAATTAAAGATGTTTCATTCTTGGGCTTTGTTCCCGAGTCCGAAAAAGTCCAGCTAATGTCTAATGCATCTGTTTACTGCTCACCAGCCCCTTACGGCGAAAGTTTTGGAATAGTTCTGTTAGAAGCAATGGCAGTCGGTACGCCAGTTGTAGCCGGCAACAATGCAGGCTATAGCGGAGTGATGACCGGAACCGGTATGCTCAGTTTAGTAAACCCCCGGTCTACCCAAGATTTCGCTCAAAGACTAGAGATTATGCTTTACGATGAAGAAGTTAGAAAAGTTTGGCAAAAATGGGCTAAAAATGAAGTAGCTAAATACAAATTTGAAAAAATTGCCGATTCGTACGAAAAAGTTTATAAAAAAGCGTTGCATGACAATGGCCTATAAAAAGCTAAAAATTGGTTTTATATTAGATGACACTTTGGATAGTACAGACGGTGTTCAGCAATATGTTTTATCTGTCGGAGACTGGCTGACAAACCAAGGCCACGAAGTGCATTATTTAGTCGGCCAAACAACTAGAAAAGATATTGAAAATATTCATTCAATGGCCAAGAATATAAAGGTAAAGTTCAACCAAAATAGACTAAGCATCCCCTTGCCTGCCAGTAAAAAATCAATTCAAAAAAAGCTGTCGGAACTTGATTTAGACATACTGCATATTCAAATGCCCTACAGCCCTCTGTTCGCCGGAAAAGTTATAGATGCTTGTGACGATAAAACAAAAATTGTCGGTACTTTTCATATTGTTCCGGCGTCTAAGCTGCATTATATAAGTTCCAAGGGACTAAGCTACCTTAATTATCGAACCGATAAAAAGTTCAGCAAAATTATTTGTGTATCAACGGCCGCTCAAAAGTTTGCCAAAAAAGCATTTGGCTATGAATCTGTTGTTGTACCGAATGTAGTAAATTTAAGTAAATTTGCCCATCAACCAATTAAAAGAAGCATGCCGACAATTGTTTTCTTGGGCCGTTTGGTAGAAAGAAAAGGTTGTAAGCAGCTGCTTGATGCACTTTTAGTGCTACAAGAAATTTATCATGACAATTACAGCGTCATTATAGCTGGCAAAGGACCATTAAAAACCGAACTTGAAATGTATTCTATAAAAAATAACATCAAAAATATCAGATTTGTCGGCTTTGTGTCTGAAAAGCAAAAACCAAAATTACTGGCCGGTGCTGATATTGCTGTTTTTCCCAGTACTGGCGGCGAGAGTTTTGGCATAGTACTTATAGAAGCCATGGCAGCCGGCTCTAGGGTTATCTTAGGCGGTAATAACGAAGGCTACCGTACGGTGCTTGATGAATACCCCGATCTTTTAATCGACCCGAATGATCCTGTTAGTTTTGCCGAAAGAATTAAATACTATCTAGAACATACTGAAGCCAGAGAAAAGGCATATAATTGGTCGCAGACAACAATTCAGCAGTATTCTGTTGATTTTATCGGCAAGCAAATAGTTAAAATTTATAGAACTGCACTAAATGGATAAAAAAATAATTTACTTAACAATAAGTGTCGGTGGATTTATCGGCGGCTATTTGCCAGTACTATTGTTTAATGCAAGCGGTTTCGATTTGTTTAGTATTATCGGCGGGTTGATAGGCTCGATCATAGGGCTGGTTATTGGCATTAAACTTATTAACAGCTAATATGAAAAATAGTTTTAGTTTTAAAATACAAAATAAATTATCTAATTCTTTGGCACGGGCTGGTACCATTGCTACTCCTCATGGAACAATTAATACTCCTGCCTTTATTGTGGTCGGCACAAAAGCAACTGTTAAGGCCTTAACGCCGGAACAAATTGCCTCTACCGGCGCTCAAGCAGTCCTGGCAAACGCCTATCATCTTTATCTTCAGCCTGGAGACCAAACTGTATATGAGGCAGGCGGGGTCGGTCAATACATGAATTGGCATAAACCAACATTTACTGACAGCGGCGGATTTCAGGTGCTAAGCCTGGG
>CAZJDP010000011.1:0-2388 GCA_964544805.1 uncultured Candidatus Saccharibacteria bacterium | reverse complement strand
ATAAAAGAACATAAGTCTTTAACCAAACTAAATAAAGACAAGCCATACCAGGCATTATTCGGCGTTGTGCAGGGTGCAAATTATGAAAACCTACGGAAAGAAGCTGCTAGATATATGGCCGGGCTAGATTTTGATGGCTATGGTATTGGCGGAGCATTAGAAAAAGAGCGGCTCTCCGAAATAGTTAAATGGGTCAACGAAATACTACCCGAAAATAAGCCCAGGCACCTGCTAGGCCTTAGCGAACCCGATGATATATTTATTGGCATAGAAAACGGTGCGGATACATTCGATTGCGTTTCGCCGGCACGAATTGGCCGAAATGGATCTTTGTACACTAATTATGGCCGTTTTACTGTTAAAAATGCCAAATATGCCAAAGATTTTAGCCGAGTCGTAGAAGGCTGTGCTTGCTACACTTGTTCTAACTATACAAAAGCCTACATGCATCATCTTTTTAAAGCTAAAGAAAGGCTTTCTTCTACATTAGCCACCATTCATAACGAGTACTTTATTGTAAATTTAGTAGAACAAATAAGACAAAGTATCATTAATGGTTCTTTTTTTGAATTTAAAGAAAAGTGGCTAAAAAATTATTATGCTTAAACATCTAAGCTAAATGGATTAAAGTTGGTTTTCTTATCGACAGTATCTTTATGCTCGGCAGTCTTTAATTTGTTAATTACGAAATAGCTAACTGGTAAAAATACAATTTCTACAGCTGTTTTAAAGGCCCAGCCAATTAAAATATATTTCACCATATCGCCTGGGCCCATAAAACCAGTGCCGGCAAAAGCAACAATTGCAAAAATGGTAGTATCAAGCAGTTCGCCGACAATGGTCGAGCCGACAAGCCTTATCCATAGTTTTTCTTTACCGTACTGTACTTTTAGTTTGGCTAGAATGTAGGCATTTATAAATTGACCGACCAAGAAAGCGCATAGACTAGCTATGACAATTCTGGGCACAAAGCCCAAAATATCATTCCAGCTATTTTGATTTGGCCAGTCGGCAGAAGCCGGTAACCAGCCAACTACTAAAAAGGTTAGGCTGGCAACGGCCATCACAGAAAATGCTGTCCAAATTGCCCTTCTGGTGTATTTGTAGCCGTAAACCTCTGTTAAAATATCGCCAAAAATGTATGTTAGCGGAAAGAGGATTGCTCCTCCGTCTGTTAGAAAGCCATTAATATCTATTAATTTAACAGCGCTAATATTAGAAATTAGCAAAAAACTGACAAAAACAGCAAGGATAATATCGTAATATTTTGTTGGTTTTAAATTTTTATTAATTAGTGACATTGGCTTATTTCCTTTTACCAGCCTAATGTCACCTTGGCTTTTTAAATTTGATATTTATATTAGCAAATTAAGTTTCTTTATGCCAAATCTGACCAAATTTAGAATCGTTGATACTGAGGCCTTCTGCTAATAATTGGTCTCTTATGGAATCGCTTAATTCCCATTGCTTGTTTTGTTTAGCTTGCATTCGTTGTTGTAATAGTGATTTCTGGGCGTCTGTAATGTCTTTAGTATCGATGTCAAGGCCCAGAAGCTCATTTATAGAACCTATAAATTCGCTATAGTAGTTTTCTTCGTTATCATTAATGCCGTATTTTTCAGCTAAGCTGAATGATTCTTCGATAATTGCCAAAGCACCGGGAGTATCAAGGTCGTTATTTAAGCATTCTTTGACTTTATCTATAGATTCAAAAATTTGTAAACCAATCTCATCGCCACTTCTAGCATTAAAGACTTCAGTTTGATACAGCAGTGAACTTAAGCCTTTCCATCTTTTAAGCCTGTTATGAGCTGCTTCTAAGTTTTTCCAGCTAAAATTACTTTCGGTTCGGTAATGGCTTTGTAAAACAAACATTCTAAAATCTGCTGGCTGGTAGCCGTGATCAGCTAAATCTGTAAGGGTATAAGTATTGCCAAGGCTTTTGCTAACTTTTTTACCTTCAATTAATATGTGATTATTGTGAAGCCAATAATTAGCGAAAGTTTTGCCGGTTGCGGCTTCGCTTTGAGCAATTTCGTTAGTGTGGTGGACAGGTATGTGATCGATGCCGCCGGTATGAATATCGATTGTTTCGCCTAATTTATCCATAGCCATGGCGCTGCATTCTAAATGCCAGCCAGGAAAGCCGACACCCCACGGGCTATCCCATTCCATTTCTCTTTTTTGGTCTTTAGGTGAAAACTTCCATAGCGCAAAATCGCTGGCATTCTTTTTTTCTTGGTTATATTCAACCCGTGCGCCTTTTTTTATTTCATCTAAGTTTAGCCTGGCAAAATCTGCATATTTTGGGAATTTAGAAGTGTCAAAATATATTCCATCGCTTATTTTGTAGGTATAGCCTTTTTCTTCCAAAGTCTTTACTAATTG
>CAZJDP010000010.1:0-9740 GCA_964544805.1 uncultured Candidatus Saccharibacteria bacterium | reverse complement strand
GAAAATAGTAATAATTTAGGCAAGCTGTTAATTGTAGGCGGCAGTCTGCATAGTATTATGGCGCCTTCTACCGCCTTTTCGGTAGCTACCGATTTTGGCGTAAATAACATCAGGGTCATTGTTCCGGCGGCTGCTAAGCAAAATATACCTACAGTTTTACCATTTATAGAGTTTGCTCCGTCAAATCCTAGCGGCAGCTTTAGTAAAGACGAAACTAATGATATTAAAGCGTTCGCAGCCCAAAGCGACTGCGCTTTTTTGTGCGGAAACTTTGGAAAAAATAGCGAAACCGCCCTAATGATCGAGCAAATATTAACCGTAGATGGTTTAATTGTTATAACAGGCGACGGCGTCGATTATTTTACCGAACAGCCCCGGCAATTGCTTGAACGGCCAAATACAATAATTGTCGCTTCATTTGCCCAGCTGCAGAAAATTGTCAAAAACAGCCCTTATTTAGAAGCTTTATTATTTAGCGACGGCCCAAAACAAATATTACAAAAAATTAATAACTTTATGAAAGAATATAATTCTATAGTAATTACCGAAAAAGATGGAAATATTATATTAGCCGAAAAAGAAAATATAATAACAACTAATTTTGACAGCTTAAGCGCCAACTGGCAGCTGGCAGCCGCATGCCTAGTAAGCTGCTGGAGCATGGCAAATAAAAATAATCTTTTTGCCGCTAGCGCCACAGCAATAGCTAACTTAACCTAAAACAATTTATATCGAGCGTAATTCAATCTATTTTACTAAAATAGTTTTTTATGTTTTAATATTGCTTGCAATGGAAGCCAAAGAATATATTAAAGCGGTGGGTGAATACCCGCCCGAAAACAATTATGAGTCTATTGAACTATCTAGCCTGATGGTCGATGCCCGTAAATGGTCTACTTACTTTGGCCATAGCTTATTAGATTATTGCAGGGGTGAGTATTTACCAAAATATGACCCTCAAATCATAGACGGTTATTTTGATTGGATTCATTTAAATTTGTACCGAATTAACCATGCCTTAGATTCAAATATAAATAACCGTGAATTTCAAAAAGCTTACAGTGAATTAAATTTTCATTACTTAAATATTGCCATGATGGAGCAGTGGCGGGCTGTTTTTGGTCTGGACAATCCAGCAGGGGAAAGAATCAAAAATATTCACTTTGCCCAGGACTATTTATCGACCTTAAGCTTAGATGCTTTTTGTAAAAAGCTTGACGAAACCAGGCCGGCCAAAGCAGCGGAATATTTTGCTAAAGACAATAAAGTATACCGTGATTTAACAGAAAATCGTTTGAACGAATTTGACTCTGCCATAATCTTACTTGAAGTCATGAAAAATAACCCGTCGCTTGCCGTGCTGCCAAGCCCCCCTCTTTTTGAGAAGTACACAAATAGAGCAAATGCCGATTTTATAATTATAGATACAGACACAAGAGATATACTAGGCGTTCAGACAAAAACAACAATTTTTAGCGAAGAATTAGAAAAATATGACTCCCGAAGAATAATTTTTATAGATGGCCGTTACGACTTGGCAAACTATAAAATGATGCGGACCATTGCAAATTCTAGCCGGTTAAAAGAAGTGAGCTGGAATGGGCTGGTTGCTATGCATCATTTGAAAACAAAAAATGCTAAGCGAATTGCCAATTCATACATTCATAGTGTCATGACTACTAAAGAGTTACTGGGATACATGATGAGGGCCAGAGCCGCTTTAGGAACTACAACAATGGATATTCCAAGAATAACTGCTCTTATACAAGATCGAATACTAGATAATTTATATAAACAATAAAAGACCCCCCGGTAATGGGAGGTCTTTTTGGTGGGCGAGGAGGGACTTTTGAGTCACCCGTCAAAAAGCTTTGCTTTTTGCGCTCGACCCCGGCTCACGGCTCGCCTGAATTGGCTAGCTCGCTCCGCCTGTTCAAGCCCCACTAAAGCCAAGACTTTGGCTTTCTTCCTCCTCATTAATAAAACCGGCCTTTTTGGCCGGTTTTATTAATGGTGGGCGAGGAGGGACTTGAACCCTCACGGGCATAAAGCCCACAAGATTTTGAGTCTAGCGTGTATACCAATTTCACCACTCGCCCTTAAGAGGGGCTTATCATAGTTAAAACAGGTTAATTGTACTATAATATATTTAATTATTAAACCGCTAATGAATGAATAAACCAGCCGAATTACCCACACCAGCCAAGAACAATGATAATCCGCAGCAACACACTCCAGCGGACCCTGCTGTTAATGTCATTAGAAACAAAATTAACCGGCTTTATAGTAAAGAACCAAATGCTAGGAACGAAGAAAAAGAGATAGAAAAGGGCGGAGTTCATTCCAAGCATCAAGCTTTTATGCAACAGCTAATGGAGTCTGGTGCCAACCAAAAACAAATTCAGCAAGCCTGGCATAAATATTACCTAAGCCTGCCCGACAATGAAAAGCACCAAGTATGGCGTGAATTTTACGAAAACCAAAATAAACTCAGCAAGGAAAAACTATCGGCTAAGCCCCTAGTAATTAACCCGCAGCCTAAAAATATCCCGCAGTTGCCGCATAGAATGCGCTATAAACCCATTGCCGAGTCAATACCTACAGAAGCTGCCGAAGAAGCTACAAAAACAAGGGGAATTGTTAAGAAAAAGGCCAGCAAAAGAGGCAAGCTTTCTGCCAAGCATCACTTGCAGTCTTTAGCTTTCGGGGTTGGCATGGGGCTTGTGGTTATTTTAATTTTTATGTTCGGCTTTTTTAATGAAAGGTTTATTGTTCCATTTATTACCCCTAGTAAAACCGCAAGTTCAAGCCCTATCATTTTAGACCCCAACGCAACCGGACAAGTCGGGCCTGAGCCAAAATTAATAATTCCCAAACTAAATGTTGAAGTGCCGGTTGTTTATAATGTGCCGTCTAATAATGAAAAAGATATTCAGAAAGGGCTGGAAGACGGAGTTGTCCATTATCCAACTACACCTTACCCGGGCCAAAAAGGCAATGTCGGCATAGTTGGACATTCGTCTAATAATATATTTAACCCCGGAAAGTACAAATATGTTTTTACCCTGTTAAACAAACTTCAAGAAGGTGATATTTTCATTATGAACTACAACGGCCAAAGGTTCGTTTATAAAATTTATAAAAGGCAAGTGGTTAAGCCAAGTGATGTATGGGTACTGCAAACCCAAGAAAAACCATCTACAGCAACATTAATAACCTGTGATCCGCCCGGGACCAATGTCAACCGGCTAGTACTTGTTGGCGAACAAATATCACCAGAGCCACTAAAAAATGTTGCCTCGACAGCCAGCCAGCCAGCCAGCCAGCCTAGCACCGTACCGGGAAATTCGCCAAGTTTATTTGATAGGTTATTTGGCCGCTAAAGCTATTTGGCTACCAAAGACCCGGCTTGAAGATTATTTTTGCCAGCGCTAGTGTAGTAAGTAAAAACAAACTCGTAATCTCTATCAAAAAACAAGTTAAAAGAATTGTTAGGCAAGCTGGCAATTAATTCTTGCTGGTTAGTGCCGTCAAATTCAACAATATAACCTTTAAAATTATCAACAAACTTTAATCTATGCCCGTCCATCCATTTTACTTCTTGGTTTTCGGCGATTTTGTTGGCCAAAGCATATCTGTAAGTAGTTTTTAGCTCACCATCGTAAACCGCAAAATTATTACCATTCTGAGCCATTATAAAACGAGCATTATCGGAAAATGATATAAATTTGGGGCTGTCTATAGGAATGCTAAGCTTAGGTTTGATTTCTATGTTAGAGCCAGGACTGTTACTAGCCAGCGGATTAATAAATAGTCTGACTCTATTTTCAGAAGGCGAAGATACCGCAAAGAACCAATCGCCGTCAAATTTTGCCATATCAATTAAATATTTGCCGTCGGGGTTTCTTTTTAAGCTTTGCAGATTATAAATATTTTTTTGATTTTCTTTAACAATTACTCTGGCTTCATTTTCTTTGGCGTTTAAATATGTAACAAACGCTACAATATCATTTTCGTAAGATTTATAAGTCACGACTGATTCGGCAATAGTCTCGTTATAACTTAGGTCTTTGCTGTCTCTTGAAACAAGCAAGCCGCTGTCGGCGGTTAAAATATAAAATTTATTATATTTTTTATCTCTTAGTGAAACAGTTTGATTATTGCCAAGGCCAAATAATTTGGATATGTTCTGGCTGCTTTCAGGTTTTTCTCTATCTAGTATAATGTATGCTTTTTCGCCGCTTGCCGTTGTTTGCAATAGCAATAAATGCCTGTTGTCATCGGACCATTCAATGGCTTCAACAGAGCCATAAGCCCCGGCAGTACCAGCTAGGATGCTCTGCGGTAAAGATATTTGCACGGTTTTAGCAGCTGTATTATTGGCGGCGGCTTTAGTGCTGTCAAACACACTGAAAGATATGCTGTTTTCTGTAGGCTGTTTGCTAATAATCCAGTGCCTGTCTGGTGAAGAGCTAGCCCATTGAGGCGATTTATCGAATGTTGCCATTTCGGTGATGGCAATATTATTAGGGATTAACTTAGGGTAAACAAAGTAACGGACAGATCCGCCTGGCAGATTGAATCCTTTCTGCCAGGTCCTGTAATTATTAGCCTGCAGCTTAAGTTCATAATATCCCTCGTTAATATCTAACCTTGAAGGAGTGTTATCAATTTTATTGCCATTTAAAAACACTTCGGCGCTGACAGGTTGGGAAGCGACATTAACTAAGCCGTTTTGAACTATAGAATTTCTATTGGTTATTTGATAGCCCTGGACCAATAATGCCGCAATTAAGGTGGCTAGCAAAATAGCTATGGCAATAAGTATGTAACCTGTTATAAATCTAACTGTTCGCCATCTTTTTTCTTCGGGAGTTAAAAAATCCATCAATATTATTCTAAACCTATTTTCTGAAGTTTTGCACAATTTAATGAAAGTTGTTGTTGCAAAACTTTGCAATAATAAGCATAATAATAACAACGACAGCAAACAACGAATAGCTTGAGGGGTTAAAAAAAATTGAAAAACATCATAGAAATTAACGGTAGGCAATACGACGCTATTACTGGTAAGCTTCTAAATGGCAACTTTATAAATAAACCTTCCGACACTCAAAGAAATACCCATAGCCCGATTCGTAGCAGCGGTGTCAACATAGACGGCGTTAACCGGACAAAAGAACACCACAGTGTCCACCCAGTTAAACAAAAGACACCCAAGCCAGCCCCACAAACTAAAGAAGCAAATCTGGCTCCAGCTCCAAAGCAAGCAGCAGTTAAAGTAGTTGACGGCCTTAGAAAAAAACCCCAAAAAGCAATTACTTTATCTAGAAAATTTGTTAAAAAACCATCGAAAGCCGCCGCGCCTGTCATTATGGCAAAGTCAAACCCAGCAGACGGTATTCAAGCTAGTTATGACAAACAAGATGCTTATACAAGATTCTCTGTATTTAAAAAAGTTCCCGACGCTAAACTGGCAAAAGCAATAAGCCATAAAACAAGTTCGGCTATATCTAAGTTTTCTAAGGCCACAGTGGCTACTAGGCCCGTAGTTAATGCTAATCTTCAGGTGGCAAAAGCTCCCTCGGAACAAATGTTGCAACCTAAAGTTGCTTCACCTGGAACAGTCCAGACAAACAGCGAGCCAAAAAAATCGGTTTTTGAACATCATGCTATTCAACCAATCAATAAGCAGCAAGCTGCAAATACCGGACAAGCCAATGAACGGCACACTATTAAGCCGTTTCATAAAAAAACACACTACAAGGTTAGAAACAGACGCTATTTAGCCGGGCTTGCCGCCGCCGCTTTCGCTGTATTTTTATTTATCGGCTTTTTGGCCTACCAGAAAGTGCCCCAAGTAGCCGTTAAAGTTGCTGCCAGAAACGCCGGATTTAACGCTCGGGTGCCAGGCAATATACCCAGCGGTTACGCTTATAAATCCCCGGTTAATGCTTCTAAAGACAGCTTGACTATCGCTTACAAATCCAACACGGACAAAAGGTCGTTCCAAATTACCCAAAAGCCATCAAACTGGACAAGCGAATCGTTACTTAGCAACTATTTAATAGAAGGTAAGAAACAATATCAAGCTTACTACAACAAAGGCATGACAGTCTTTATTTACGATAATAATAATGCGACTTGGGTAGATAAAGGCGTATGGTTTACCCTGAATGCTAACGGATCATTAAGCAGCGACCAAATTCTTTCAATCGCTTCCTCTATATAACATCTGTTAAAATATTATTTATGCCTAAACTGATAACTAGATTTGCACCAAGCCCGACTGGCTATATACATGTCGGTAATATCAGGGCTGCACTTTTCCCATATCTGCTGGCCGCTCAAAATAATGGCACAATGATTCTGCGCATAGAAGATACCGACCAAGCCCGATTTGTCGAGGGAGCCACAAATTTGATTGTCGAATCGCTCAAGTGGATAGGTATAGAGTGGAATGAAGGTTATTTAATCGGAGGTGATCACGGACCGTATGAACAAAGCCAACGAAAAGATATCTATCTAAAATATGCCAATAAACTTATAGCAGAAAATAAAGCCTATGCAGACCCTTATTCCCAAGATGAAATCGAAGCCTTTAGGCAAGAAGCAATCAGCCGCAAAAAACCGTTTTTATACCGGAATCATCGGCCAGCAAATCCGCCCGCCTGGGACGGCAAGCAACCGCTACGGCTTAAAGTAGAGCCCGAGGCAACAACATGGAACGATCCAATTATGGGCGAGTTATCTGCTGGGCCAGAAGCTCAGGATGATTTTATTTTAATAAAAAGTGATGGACTTCCAACCTATAATTTCGCTCACATTGTAGATGATTACGAAATGGAAGTAACTCATGTTATTCGCGGCCTTGAATATATATCTTCTATCCCCAAATATTTAAGCCTATATAAAGCGCTTGATATTAAGCCCCCAGTTCTGGCCTGTATGCCGCACATATTGGCGCCCGAAGGCAATAAAAAACTCGGCAAAAGAGACGGTGCTAAAAGTGTGACCGAATATAAAGAGCAGGGCATTTTGCCAGAAGCCATGCTTAACTTTTTAGCTTCTTTGGGCTGGAACGACGGCACCAACCAAGAAATTTACAGCAAACAAGAATTAATAGAAAAATTTTCATTAGATAAAGTCCAAAAGTCAGGCGCCAGATTCGATGAGAAGCGGCTTTTATGGATGAACGGCCAATGGATCCGTAGAATTAGCCTAGAGGATCTTTACGGCCGGGTAGGGACTTATTGGCCAGCAAAGGCAAGCGATTTTTCAGATGAATATAAAATGTCAGTCCTAAAAATTGCCCAAGACCGGCTTAAATTATTATCTGATTTATCCAGCATTACAGCCTTCTTTTTTGAAGAACCTAAAATTGACCTTTCGTTCATTGAAAATGACAAACAGCTTAGCAAGCTGCCAAAAGCACAGCTGGCAGGTATTCTACATCAAGCAATTGCCGAATTTAAAAAAATTGAAGATTTTAACGCCGACAATATTCAAACTTCACTAAATCATCTTTTGGAATCATTAGGTCAAAAACCAATTATTCTATTTAGTATTATTAGGCTGGCTACCTCGTGGGCAGCTTACAGCCCAGAGCTGCCAGCCTCGCTTGAAATACTCGGTAAAGACAAAACCATAGAAAGGCTAGCTAACTCCGCTTCTTATCTAGAAAAATAAAACTTGCTTATGTTAAAATAGAAAAAAAGCAAGTGAATAAAATGGATAACTTCAAAAAGACAAATACCGGACCCAGAAAAAGCAGTTCAAATGTGTATAGATACTCCGAGCTGGGCAATACCAGCCCGAGCAACCAAGCCGATAATTCATTTAGCTCATCGGCTATTCCAACCATAGAAATTGATAATCAAGATAGTAAAAGTCCAAAAAATGGAGAACGGTTTGGTGTAAAAATGAAAAAATTTTTTACAAATAAAAAGGTTTTAATTGCCTTAGTTGTGCTGGTAGCCCTAGCCGCAGTGCTTGGGGTTTTCTTTTTCAAAAATAAGAATAAGCCTGTAGTAGCAAACAATGAACAGGTGGTGGTAGAAAAGAAAGAAGTAAAAAAAATAATTTCGCCCTTAACCGGCGTTGAACTAAAAGATGAAAGCTTAACTAAAAGACCGGTAACAGCTTTAATGATTGAAAACAGCCCTGATGCCCGGCCCCAAAGCGGCTTAACAGATGCTGATGTTGTTTACGAAGCCATTGCCGAAGGCGGGGTTACCAGGTTTATGGCCGTCTATCAAGAATCGCAGCCAACTTACATTGGCCCAGTCAGAAGCGCCAGGTCTTATTATATTGACTATGCATTGCCTTATCAGGCCAGTTATGGCCATGTTGGCGGCAGCCCGCAGGCGCTGCAAGACATTAAAGATTTGGGGGTCAGAGACATAGACCAATTCTTTAATTCTGGTGCCTACTGGAGAATTGCCGAACGCTTTGCGCCCCACAACATGTATACCGGCTTCGATAAAATCGACCAGCTTAATCAGGCAAAAGGCTTTACCAGTAGTTCTTTTAAAGGATTCGCTCGAAAAGAGCAGGTCCCCCAAACTCCCACCGCCAAAACAATCGATCTATCAATATCGGGGCCGCTCTACAGTCCGCGGTTCGACTACGACGCTTCGACCAATTCTTACCTTAGATCACAAGCCGGCCAGCCTCATACCGACGCCAAAAGCGGCGCCACCATATCTCCAAAAGTTGTTATTGCCCTTGTTGTACCTAACGGTAGCGACAACGATGGCTATCACAGTACCTACGCTACTACTGGCTCTGGAGCTGTCTATGTGTTCCAAGACGGCATAGTTTCTGAAGGCACTTGGACTAAAACTGACCGTAAAAGCCCGCTTGAATTAAAAGATAAAAACGGGCTAACAATGAAACTAAATGCAGGACAAACTTGGGTTTCGCTAGTAGGAGCTAGTAGCGATATTAGCTATAAACCATAATGATTCCACTGTTAAACCCCCTAAAAGAAAGAGTTTGGCTGCTAATTGCTAGTTCGATCTTTTTAGTAGGGTCGCTGTCGGTTGGAATTTGGGTATTTGCTAGCAAATTTTTTGACGGCAATACGGTCTTACCGCTGGCTATTGCCTTAATAGTAATATTTATTCTGGCCCTGCTGATAGGCAAACTGGTAACAATGAGGGCATTAAAGCCAACAGATTACTTGGCCCGCTCCATCTTAACGGTTACAAATGAAGAAAACGGTATTAATCCGCCTAACCCAGAAAAATTAGACAAGCCATCAAAAGAATTTATTGCCAGTTTAATACAAAAAGTTTATGGTTTTAAGCATTCCATTAACCAAATAAAAAGCGAAGACCAGTCCGATTTAACATACTATCAATCAATAACAAATCTTTACCCGTTGCCGATAGTTGCCATCAATACCGAGCAACATATCGGCTTTATGAACGATGCCGCCCTCAATTATTTAGAGCTTAAGGCCGAAGATATTGCCGATAAACCGCTCTATGATGTTTTTAATATTGCCTTTACTTCTACCGAAACTTTAGAAAAATGGCTAAATAGTATCGCCGGCAATACAGTCAATGCTACCGAAACTTGGCAAAGGGTTAAATTGACCTTGCCGGATAATAGAACCAAAAAATTTGATTTAGTAGCTCGGTATTCTCAAAATAATTCCAACGGGCTGGAAGTGGTCTTAGCAATATATGACCGCACATTACTGTACGAAAGAGATGACCGAGATTTAACCTTTG
>CAZJDP010000009.1:0-9994 GCA_964544805.1 uncultured Candidatus Saccharibacteria bacterium | reverse complement strand
TGTTTCTTTCGAAAAATCAACACCTGTTTGTCCAATTAACCCTGCTCTGCCAGCTAACGATCCTAAGTGTGTAGAAGAAAATGTTCCAGCATCACTGCCTAACACCGGACCTGGACAAATACTTGGGTTATTTGCCGCAACCAGCATTTTAAGTGCTCTTGCCTACAGATTCTGGATAATAAAATATCTTTAAACAATAAGAAACAATCTAAAATTAAAACCCCCTTGGCTTTCAGGCTCAGGGGGTTTTAAATATTTGCTGTACAATATTTACACTTAGAAGCCTTCTTAGGTACTATGCTCAAACATTTTGGGCATATTTTCGTATCGGCTGTTTTTTTATTATCAGAGGCAGTTTTTTTGTTTTTAAATTTATTTAGCGGCACAATAATCAGAAAGAAAACAACAGCTGCAATAATTAAAAAAGATAGTAGAGCATTAATAAAACTCCCATATAGCAGCTTGCTGCCATTAATAGTTAAAGACAGGGCCGAAAAATCGGGCTGGCCGCCAATTGCAGCTATCAGCGGGGTAATTATATCTGACACAAGCGAAGAAACTATCGCTCCGAATGCTGTACCTACCACTACCGCAACTGCCAGCTCGACAACATTTCCCCGTAAAATAAACTCTTTAAATTCCTTTAGCATATAAGTCCTCATATTTGGTTAATTTTATTTATTTTATGCTTTTAAAAAATAAATTTTATGTAAGATATTTTACAATTTTATTGCAAAATTTAACGCTTGGCATTTAAAGTAGATAAAGAGAGTTGGCAAAAAATGAACTTATTTAATTTTATTCCAGGGTATAACACAAATGTTTTTCAAGCTGGCAGAGAGCCGGCCTTAATAATGTTGCTGGCTTTTATATTCACTTACATTGTTGCCAGAGGTTATACCCGAATGGCCAGGCGCACCGGCTGGGGCAGTGCTTCGTACGGCGGAGTACATACCCACCATATGGTATTTGGAATGATCATAGCCTTTATTTCTGGCGCTTTGGCGTTCGCCTTTAACCCAGAGCCAGGCCCTTTTCTGCTATTTCTAGCTGCCGGCTTTGGCATGGGAGCGGCATTAGTCTTAGATGAATTTGCCCTGCTGTTTCATTTAGAAGATGTTTATTGGGAAAAAGAAGGCCGTAAATCTATTGACGCCATTGTTATTAGCTTGCTGTTGGGCGTTATATTCTTAATGCAAACTCCTCCGCTTGGAACAGGAATAGAAGATTTTGGAGTACCATTTTCTGTAGCCGTAGCTATTAATTTACCGTTTTTAATTATTGCCGGCTTAAAAGGTAAAATTTACTTTGCACTGTTCGGGCTCTTTATACCGTTTATTGCCCTGGTTGGCTCTATTAGGCTGGCCAAGCCAGATTCTATTTGGGCCAAAAAGTTTTATAGTGGCCCGAAAAGACAAAAAAGTAAAAGAAGATATGGTTCGTACCACGCAAAATGGTCAACAAAAAAAGAAAAAATATGGGATATCATCGGCGGCCGTACCGGCAGGCCTCTGCAGAAAAAAGTTAATAAAAAATATTATAAAAGAACCGTTACATAACTTATTTTGTTTAAAAATAAAAATTGGTAAATTTGGCTTAATGCTTACCTAAGATTTATACTGTCTTTATAATCATGGAAAAATAAATGACAGCACTAGAGACAAACAGCCTAACAAAATATTACGGAAAAGAAAGAGGTATTATAGATGTTTCCATATCTATTAATGCTGGTGAAGTATATGGCTTTATCGGACCAAATGGAGCCGGAAAATCAACCACAATAAGAACTGTTCTGGGACTGCTACGGCCAACCAGCGGCGGTGTTAGTTTATTCGGACAAAATGCCCTAGAAAGCGGACCAGAGCTTAGAAAAAAAATAGGCTACTTGCCTTCTGAAATATATTATTACGACAACCTGACCGCCAAAGAACTATTATTATATTCCGCCAGTTTTTATCCAATCAAGAAACAAGCTGCCGAAGCAAGAATAAATAGTTTAGCCGACAGACTGCAGCTAGATCTTACAAAGAAAATTGAAAATTTGTCTTTTGGCAATAAAAAAAAGGTTGGGGTAATTCAAAGCTTGGTTCATAGCCCGGATTTAATTATTCTCGACGAACCAACCAGCGGCCTTGACCCGCTAATGCAAAAACAATTTTACGATATATTAAAAGAAGAAAACAGCCGTGGCGCCAGTATTTTACTTTCTTCGCACAATTTGCCAGAAATTCAAAAAATGTCACATAGGGTAGCAATTATTAAAGAAGGTAAAATTGTCAAAATAGATACGGTCGATAAACTGGTTGGCAATCATTATAAAAAAGTGTCGCTTGAGTTGACAAAACAAAATAAAAATATAATAAAAAATCATTCAAAAAATATTACCAACTTTAAATGGTATTCAGAACTTTCTTGCAGCTTTTTATGGAACGGCCCAGCCAATGAATTAAGTAAAATTTTAAGCGGCCTGAACCTAAATAATATAACCATAGAAGACCCCGACTTAGAGGAAGTGTTCATGCATTACTATAATAATGAAAAATAATTTTCGATGAATGTCTATTTATTTGAACTGAAGTCGCATTTTAAATACCCAGTTATTTGGGCGATAGTTTTACTGCTGGCGGTGACCGGCTTTTTAGGCATGTATCCAACTTTTTCAGGAGATATTGAAGCAGCTAAAGCAGTTTTAGAAAAATTACCAATCGCCGTCAGGCAAGCTTTAAATTTGAATATTGACTTATTCTTTTCTTTTATTGGTTTTTACAGCTATATATTCAACTTTATTTTACTAGCCGGTTCAATTATGTCGTTAAATTTAGGTTTAAAGATTTTTTCAGAAGAAAACACAATTAGAACTGCTGAATTTCTAAATACAAAGCCCATTAGCCGCACCAAAGTTTTTGCCGCTAAAACAACTAGCAGCATTAGTTTGCTGATAATATTTAATATTTTATATAGTTTTGGGTCTTTAATTATTGCCAACATTATAGATACGGCGGCGTTAAACACTGCAGCCATGTTGCTTATTAACGGCTCGTTATTTATAGTGCAATTAATTTTCTTAATGCTTGGCATGGCTATTGGCTGTTTAAAACAAAAAATAAAATCTCCAATTAGCTTGGCAATGCCGATAGTTTTAGTTTTTTTTATAGTTGCCGCGCTTGACAGTGCAATTAAAAACATTCAGCTGGCTAATTTCACACCTTTCAAATTTTTTGACCGACAATACATAATTACAAATTCTGCTTACCAAAATAAGTACTTGTTTATTAGTACTATAGTTTTGTTGAGTTTATTTTTTATTGCTTTAGCCGCCTACAAAAATAAGGATATAAAAAATTAAAATGAATCTTTATATATTTGAACTTAAATCTCATATAAAATCGACTATATTTTGGGTAATTGGTATGTTTTTCTTACTATTCTCTGGAATGGCCAAAATGCAAACTTTTGGAAAATCAGGCCAATCAGTTAATGAATTATTCGGGCAAATGCCTAAAATATTCAAAGCCTTGTTCGGCATTTCAGACTTTGACCTAAGCACCGCTAAAGGCTTTTTTGTCCTAATGTTTTTATATGTTCTTTTCCTGGTTGCCGTCCATGCCGTGCTGCTGGGTTCGGAGCTATTATCTAAAGAAGAAAGAGATAAAACTAACGAATTTTTATTATCGAAACCAATCTCTAGAACGGCTATTATCAACTCAAAATTAGCCGCTGGGCTTAGTTTAGTGGTAATTTATTTTTTGACAACTGTGCTTTTATGCATTTGGACTGTTGGTTACTTTAATAATGCCGAGAGCATTACCGGCGATATAATTTATTTATCGCTCGGCCTGCTGTTAACCCAAATTGTCTTCTTTGGTATCGGGTTATTTATTGGCGCCATGAGCGATAAGCCTAGCCAGTCTAATCAAATAGGTATAGCTGCAGTTTTAATTAGCTATTTTATATTCGTAGTATATAGCTTGGCGCCTAATTTTGCTTGGTTAAAATACATATCTTGTTTTAATTTATTTGATGCTAATACTATTTTAAAAAACGGTTACCAAGCAATTTCCGTTCTTATAGCTGCTTTTATAACCATAATCTGCTTGTTTTTCGCATATAGAGCATACAACAAGCGCGAGCAAGCTTTTTAATTTAATCAAATAGCATTAAATTAAAGTAATGCTTAGATCCACTTACTTTCGTAGGCTTCAATATCAAATTTTTTCTTTAAACCTTGGTAATTCATGTATCTTATTTTGCCAAAAATTGGCCGGTCAAACCACGGCCGGTCGTGTATGCCTAATATTGACCAAGCGATCCCTGCGTAGCCGTTTGGGTCGCCTCCGTCTATTGAATATTTATCATTAAGATAAACAGCTGTTCGAACAGCTTCTTTTGCACTTACTGACCATTCTAATATTTTTTTAGCCCAGTACATTCTCATGTAGCCGTGCATTTTACCAGTTATTTTCATTTGATTCTGGGCCGCGTTCCAAGCCGGGTCAGCCGTTAAACCCTGTTCTAATTCTTCGATAGAATATATTTTTTCCCGAGGATCGTTGTTCGCTTTTTTAAGCGTATCTGCTGCCCATTGCCTGGCTGCTTTAAAATTATTGTAGTTTTTATTGTAAAAACAAAAATTATCAGCCAGTTCTTTTCTGACAACTATTTCTTCAATTAACGCATTGCAATTATCATCTAAGCTAACTGGGTTGCCAACTGTAACTAGTTTTGCCTCTCTGGTAAGTAGCGGAGGTTGTTCCATAATTTTCATTAGTTCTAGAACAACCCTTAATGATGCAATAAACCCAAAATGAAGATACGGACTCAAGTTTGCTTGGGCATTTTTATTAGGGTCATTACGGTTTATGGCATAATTACCAATTTGCTCAATTGCTCTTCGTAGCTGATTCATAGCCGCTGCTTCACCGGGATCAAACGAAATTTTTAAACCGCACCCGGGTGTTTGTTTAATTTGATCTTTTGCCTCTTTAAAAGGTAGCGAATAAAGCTTGCCGGTGTATGTAAACTCATGAAAAGCAACATTTTCTGGCTCGATTAAGTATTTGTCTAGATTTTTTACAACTTTATGCCTGATGGTATATGCAGCAAATTCTTCTTTAGCGGATAGTTGCCAGAGCGGAATAATATTATGAGTATCAACTACTGAAACGGGAGTTTGGCTATGTAAAGCAATTTTTTTCTGGATTTGGCGAGGCTTGCGCAGCGGACTAAAATCAAAATAAATAGCTGACGGATTAAGCTCATTAATGACTTTTAAGTACTCATCATACCTATGACCGCTTCTTAAAATAAAACTAATGTTTAATTTATTTAAGCTACTAGCGAACTCTTCTAAGCCATTAACCATAAACAAGAAGTGTTCTTGCGAACGGCTTGTTATGCTAACATCTAGCACAAAACATACCACCAGCGGCTGCTTTAGGCTAATAGCCTTTTGCTGGGCAGCTATTAAAGCAAAATTATCTTTTACTCTTATGTCTCGGCTGACAAAATAAATAACACTTTGACCTTTATATTCATTAACGCCATTTAACGAAATGAGTCGATTTTCCATTATGGTAATTTTACCAAACAGTTGGCTTATTTTTTCTATGCTAAAACTAAAATATTAAGTGGAAAATTAATAGAAAAATTATTATAAATTAAAACTCGGCCGCTGCATAAACATATACAACCGCCGAGTTTTTTAGATTATTTTTATTAATCGGCTAATTCATCACCGTGAACGACTAAAGCGTAGATAACCAGAACATCTACAACAATAACTACCAATGACCAAACTGGATACACTGGCAGCCAAGCAAAGTTCAAAACTGCACTTAGCCCAGCCAGCCCAGCCGCTGACTTGTTTTGTATTATCTTGCTTAGCCACAATCTCTCCTTATAATTAGTTGTTGTATTTTCAATATATTGTTAAAAAATTCTTTTTGCAATATTGATTTTTTATTAAGAAAAGCTTAAAGCTATAAAACCTACAATAATTATAGATAAAGCTCGAGGTTTGCTATAATGCAAACAGTCTAATCAAAAATAAAAATGAAAACAAGCAATAAAACCGTTCAAACAGTTGCCAAAATTGAAAAAGACATACTAAAGTCTGAAAAGTTTGCAGTGAATTTAACAAAAAGCTTGTTAAATTATAAAAGATACAACCGATTCCTTAGAATTTTAGGGCCAGGTTTAGTAACCGGCGCCGCCGATGATGACCCGAGCGGTGTCGCCACCTATTCTCAGGCTGGGGCGATTTTTGGCTTTGGCCTGCTTTGGGCTTTTCCTATTAAGTTTCCACTGTTAGTTGCCGTTCAGGAAACTTGCGCAAAAATTGGAGCAGTTACCGGCCGGGGCTTAGCGGCAATAATTAAAGATCATTACAGTAAAAAATTACTTGGCTTTGTGGTTTGCCTAGTTGTCATAGCTAATACTATAAATATCGGAGCCGATATTGGGGCCATGGCTGCTACGGCCCAACTACTAGTTCCCTTCTCTTACACGGCTCTTGCTATCGGGTTTTCACTTATAATTGTTTTGTTACAAATATTTGTTAAATACCGGACTTATTCAAGAATTTTAAAATGGCTTTCCATAGTCCTGCTGGCATATCCCTTAACGGCGATAATGGTCGGTGTAGACTGGCCGGCCGCTATTAAGGCGTCTTTTGCTGTCGATCTTCACTTATCTAACGCCGAATTATACATGTTGGTTGCTATGCTTGGCACCACAATTAGCCCTTATTTGTTTTTTTGGGATACTTCAGAAACCGTCGAAGAAGAAATTCTTCATAAAAGACTGGCCCAAAATCAGCAAAATTTACCTAAAATATCAAAAAAATTTATTAGAAAAATCAAAATTGATAATTATGCCGGCATGACAATTGCCCTAGTTAGCGCCTGGTTTATTGTAGTTGCCTGCGCCTCGGCCCTGCACGCTAACGGCATCACAGAAATTAACACCGCCGCCGATGCCGCCAAAGCTTTTGAGCCGCTACTGGCTGGCACTGGCAATGCCGGGCTTTGGTCTAAGATATTATTTTCCATAGGTATAATCGGGATCGGCCTGCTGGCCGTACCTGTGCTAGCCGGATCAAGTGCTTATGCCCTCAGTGAATCTCTGGGCTGGAAAGAGGGCCTTTATAGAAAATATAAAAAAGCCAGCGGATTTTATAGCGTTATTGCTATTTCAACAGTCATTGGGCTGTTAATAAATTTTCTAGGCATAGATCCACTTAAAGCGTTAATATTTTCGGCTGTTTTCAATGCAGTTGCCGCCGCCCCACTGCTGTTTATTTTAGCTAGAATCGGCTCAAGAGAAGATATTATGGGAGATTATAAAAACAGCAGGTTAATAGCCAGCTTAGTTTGGCTATCGTTTATTGTTATGTCGCTTTCTTGTATTTTTCTAGCTATTAGCTACCTATAACAAACCCTATATTCTTCATTTGTGGCAACCCGCCCAAATTAACAATGTTCTGATAGCCTTTTGATTCCAAACTTTGCTTAACCTGAGCCGCCCGATGGCCGGAACGACAATATAAATATATTTTTTTACTTTTTGGTATGTCGGGCAACTCGCCTTGGTTAACACGCACTGAATCAAAATTAATTGCTTGGGCTGCGTGGCCGGCGTTAAATTCTTGCAGTGTTCTAACATCTAGCAAAACCGCTGAGCCGTTAGCTATTTCGTTGGCAATTTGACTTGATTGGGACGGCTGGCTAGTTTGGTTTTTAGAGCCGCCTGAAGTAAATACAAAAAACAATCCCACAATAGCAATAATAATTATTGCAGAAATAATTAGTATTTTTTTCATATTACTTAAGACAAAAGTGCCCTCTGAAGAGAAGCGACATCGAACCCTAAAACACCTGTTTCTTGACCGTCTTCTTTAGTAATTACTGAAAACGGCACGCCCATCTGGCCGCTTTTGGCTACCATTTCACGAGCATCGTCCTGATTAAGATCAACTCGTTTTTCGGTGAAGTGAATTTTATTCTCTTCAAGATATTTCTTTAACATTTTACAGTAACCGCATGTAGCAGTTGTATAAACGGTTATTTTTCTTGCCATATTACCCTTTCATTAAAGCTTATTGTAAATTATTTACAATTGTATAATACACACATTTAATATATAATTCAAGTATGCAAACGCAAATAAGAATGACACCTCAAACAATAACAGTCCTTAAAATAGCCCGGCAGTTTGGCCACAGCACAAATTTAGATATTTTAAACGAATCTTTAAAGACATTTCCTTCGCTGAGCGCGACAACGGTTCATCGAATAACAAAACGGCTCATTCAGAGCGGCCTGCTGGCGGCCGGGCCAAAAATAAAAGGCCAAATTCTGATAGATTCTAACACCACTGCTCATGATCATTTTCTGTGTAATGATTGCCAAGGCATTAAAGATTTGACTATCAACCCTAGCATTAGGTGTCAGATTCAAAAAGAATTAGGCATTGATAGAGTACCAGCCAGCTTAACTATTTATGGCGATTGTCAGAAATGCTTATCCTAAACGGTAGCTCTGCTGCGTTATAAGATCTTCGTGGCTAATAGCAGTTTTACAAACCGAACACTTTTCTTCTTTTCTGACCGTACCTAGCCACATTAATGTGCCTCTATAAATACCAGCTATGTCGACAAAACCTACAAGATCGGCCCCAAGCCTAATTAGCCAGCCTGGAAAACCATAAATAATATGATTTTTATATTGAAAAACAGCCCATCTTTTGCCGACCGGAATAGCGGTTTTTGGTGTTTTTGGCCGGTAAGGCTTAGTCATCAGCCTGCCGGCTAGCCGTTGCTCTAGCTCTTTAGCAACAAATTTAGCATCATTAACGGCTGTATAGGCCAGCCCGCTATACGGTGTCGCCGCATTATCACCAATAACAAAACAACGGTTGTCCACCCTTAAATGATCATCAACAATTACTTTGCCCTGAGGGTTAATCGGAAAATGATTTCTGTGCTCGGTAAATAAAGGATTATTACTAGTACCGGCTGTCCAAATAACTGTATGGGTAGCAATTTGTTTGCCATTATAAATCAGTGAATTATCTGTTGCTTTTTCTACCATAGAATTAAGATGGACAATAATGCCTAATTGCCTAAGCCGAGACAGTACAAGTTGCGAAGATTTTATAGAAGATTGAGGAATCAGCCTCTTAGCAGCATGCATAAGTTCGATATTAATATTGCGGTGCTTAATGCCATGTCTTTTCATAATTTTATTGATATATCCGCCCAAGGCTGCCGACAATTCAACACCGGTCGGACCGCCGCCAATAATGACAATGTTCTTTTCAATTTTTCGGGGAGCTGTAATTATCTCGTGCAAGTGGGCTTTAAAAGACCTCAGTTCTCTAAGCGACTTAATTCCATAGCTCATTTCCTTAATGCCCGGAATATTAAAATAATTAGTGACCGCGCCGGTTGATATAACTAAATAATCATAATGTAGCTCTGTACCAGACTCAAGATGGACAATCCGTTTAGCCCGGTCGATATGGCCAGCCTTGCCCTTTTTAAACGAGAGGCTGGGTATGTCTTTTACGAGTTCAGAAATTGGAATAATTGTATCTTTTTCGCGAAAGCCAACAGCTACTCGGTACATCGCCGGGCTATATTTAAAGTGAGCTTCACTTGACACTAAAGTAATCCGAATTTTTTGTTTTGGGATTTTTTTTAGTTTTCTAGCTAGAGTTATGCCACCCCAGCCGCCGCCAATAATGACAACATGCTTTCTTAACATAAGCATATTGTAACAGATACAGTGTAATGCTACTATATTTTAGTGAACATCTTAAAACAAAAACTCCAAGACATTATCACTGGTGAAATAGAAGATGATGAAAACACTAAAAGTTTTTACTCTCATGACGCCAGTATGTTCGAATTAAGTCCTGAACTGGTTGTTTATCCAAAAAATTCGGATGACCTACAGGCTTTGGTTAAATTTGTCGCCCAAACCAAAAAAGCCCT
>CAZJDP010000008.1:0-10392 GCA_964544805.1 uncultured Candidatus Saccharibacteria bacterium | reverse complement strand
AAAAAGCAAGCAGCTGCTACAGACAAAAAAACAGGCGCCTTGAAGGGGGCCTGTATAAGACTACGGAATACTTGCTTTAGGTATGCAGGTATACCAAGCAATTTATTATTTTGCTTTTTTTTGTTCACGGCGGAATAGATTTTTAAGGTTTTTTGTTTTGTTTTAAAATTTTGTTTTAGCTGTTTTTTATTTTTGTAGCTATGAGATTATTGTGCGCTTAAATAAAATAAAAAGCAAGTAATAAAAAATACAATATAAATAAGTTATCCACATCTGTTATTTTAAATATATTTTTGGTATAAATTTGTTGTTTTTAAAACAATGATAAATTAATATTAAAGCCGTTGCATAGTCGTTCACTATGTTGAAAAGTTTGAATAAAAAATTTAATATTTTGTTGTTATTTTTGCAATATTAGAGAATCTAAGTATTTATTCCAGTCGCTTATTGAAACCTGTTTGTCGGATTTTATAAAAATTAAGGTATCATTTTTAACCAAAACAACCGTTTGCGGGCCTTTTACAGACTGGCCCATAAAGGCATTAACGGCAGTTGTTTCTAGCTTTGTGTTAGCATTTATTTGCTTAGCCAGTTTTTCGAGTTCGACAACCGGGTTAGCCTTAAATGTTTGGGGCAGTTTTTGCTGGCTAACAGTTATAGGTGTTGTCTCTATTTGATCTGGATAACTGGCAACTTTTTTGTTGCCGTCGTATGACATTTCCTTTATTTTTGCACTATCAGGGTAAAAAATAGCAAAATCTGGTTTTTCTTTTTTCTTAGACTCTATGCCTTTAACCTCGTCTGAGTTACTATTTGAATGACTGTTTATAATTAACGACCTAACGAGCAACGCTGAGCTAAAAATAATGATTAAAACTAAGCCGACATTAATAACTTTTTTTGAAGGCAGCTTATTTTGAATTTTCTGAGCAACAGATTGCCACAATCTACTTAAAACTTTTTTTGTTCTATAAAAAAGCTTTTTTAAGCCCTGGGTGCTAGGCATAGAAATATTAATGTTAATTTGGTGGTTTACAACCGCCGCTTCTGTGTTTTTGCCTTCGGTTGTGTTTTTAGTGTGTTTTTTGGACACATTTTTGCTTCGTTTTGCCCCAGATAAGTCCATACTTATATTTTACCTTTGTTTAGCAAAACAATAAAGCAAATGGTAAAATATACTGCAGTGTCAAAAAAGAAACTTATACTTATTGTGGGAGTAGCCCTAATTATAGTAGCTGGCTCTTTTTGTCTAGGAAAATACACCACTAAAAGCTCTTCCGCCACAAAAGATAGCCAAAGTGCTAGTTCTGAAGAATACAGTCTGCTGGCTAAGCGAATATTTTTAGACAACCCTAATGATACTAAAATAAACTTTTCACCTTTAAGACAAAAGTTAAACCAATACTTTGAACAAAACAAGCTTAGCGGCGGAAATTTATACTTTGAATATTTGCCAACCGGTACATCTATTAGAATATCTGGCGAAGAACAACTGGTGGCTGCCTCTTTAATGAAAGTACCGGCCGCTATGGACATGTATAAGGCAAATGAACTTGGCCGCTTAAATATCGACAATAAAACCGCACTACAAGCCAGCTGGCTGAACGATGAATACGGCAGTTTATATAAAAAAGGTGCCGGCTACCAAATAAGCCCCCGTGATGCGGCTAAAATAATGCTAGAACAGTCGGACAACACCGCTCTTGCCGTAGTTGGCGATGCTATCAAAGGCAAGTTAACAGATAGCGAATCATCAATAAATTACCTAGATTTAGACATGAAAGTTAACGGTGACGGGTCTATATCTATGAACGCCCGGGGCTACAGCTCTATATTAAAGTGTTTATATTTTGCCTGTTACAACACTAAAGCAGATTCCCAAACCATGTTAGAACAACTGACAAATTCTATATACACCAGCAGAATACCAGCCGGCATAGCCGATAAAAATATTAAAGTTGCCCACAAAATTGGGACCAATTTTAATAACAACCAGAACGATTGCGGCATTATTTATTACCCAAAAAATAATTACCTTTTATGTGTCATGATACCAGGTAATGAATCTGAACAAACCGATCAACATATAGCTAATATTTCCAAAATAGTTTACGACTTTATAAATACCGGCAAATAACTAGAACGGTGTATCAAGTGGCTGCAGTTCACCACCGGTAAATGTTTTACCGTGACGCATGCGTTTACTAGGGTCAGAAGTAAAGAATAAAGATAAATCACTGATTGTCGGACCCCTTGAGACATCTTCAGGATACCCAAAAGTTTTAGAAGCATCGATGCTCACATAAAAGTAATAATAGCGAGCGCAGTTAATATTGCCGCCGCTAGAGTTTTTGGGGGTATATATTTCTGGCTGGCCCAGAGTTACATCACCAAAATTGGTGTCTTGGCCCCAAGAAGTCATCTGCGGCATGGTTGCCGAAGTACCACAGTCCTCGTTAGGGTTTACTAAAGTATCTAGATCATGCATTGACCGATATTTAACCTGCCAACGAGCTCCAATAGAATTATCTATACCGTTCATGAGCCATTTTGTCGGAAAAACATCTGTATCGGTATCGATCATTCTAGAATATATAGCAACCTGTGGCTGCGACCTAGCTGTTGAATAAAAATGCCGATTTGTACTAATGGTATAGGTTTGAGCAGTTCCTATTGTTTTAGAAGCACTAACTACTAAAGATGTAGCACTATTGACACCAATAATTGTAGCTGTCGACGCATCTTGATAAGTTATTGTCGAACCAATAAAATCGTCTGTCCAGTTAGTACCAGCCCCTGTAACAGTATTGCCCGACTGGGTAATTGTTCCAGTAGTATAATTAACCCCCGCCAGCGCCGCACAGCCGCCGCCCATAGTATAAATTTTGCCGTCATCATAAGCAACCGCCGCACCATACCTGCCGCCAGGATAACGGACATTTGTTTCATACCATTCACCTACGCCAGTTGGATTATTGCCGCTAACTATTGTAGTATTGGCGCTAATTGGGGTAATTAATACTTTTGGCTTGCAAGAAGTAGCTGCCGTTCGGCCGCTGACTACATAAATATAGCCGTTCGCCGAAACCGCCTTGGCATCGGCCAGTACTGTCGGCATGCTTGTGGTGTAGCTCCAAGCATCGACCGTGCCGTCTGAATTAATCTGCGTAAATTGGGCGTCGCTGAGGTAATTAGCTCCGCTAATGCCACCAAACAAGTATAGGTTATTGGCGTATGCTGTAACTGCAACGCTAGACCTAGCTATATTAAATGCCGTGCTAGAAGACCACGCAGATGATATGTTTCCTCCCGAACTAAGCTGCGGACTTACAAAAACAGTATTTGTGGCTGTTGCTGAATCATCTAAACCGCCGACAATATATAACCTATTATTCCATACAGCAGAACCATGTTTTGTCCTATCGGCCGGCAGGCCGTTGCTAGCAGTGTTCCAGGCCGAAACATTGCCAGCCGAAGGCGTACCGTAATAAACATCTGGTTTTTCATCGCCTGCGGCGTCTTGGCCACCCATATAGTACAGAGTACCCCCAGCAACCTCTAAGCTTCCCCATGCCCTTGCAGCCGGCAAAGTAGAGTCTGCCGTATTAGACCAAGAGCCAACCGAACCGTCCGAAGCACTTAGCTGGGCATACTGGACATTATCGGTAACTGTAGAACAAGAAATATTAGTACATCCTCCGGCAGTATAAATATAACCGTTATAAACTGTCGAAGCAGCTCCTATTCTGTCGGTGTCGGTTGCATAGGTTTGATCGCCCTGGGCAGTAAAATCGTTCAATGAACCACTATCATTGTTATACAACTGGAAAATCTGCACCGAATTTTCAAAGCTAGTACACGAACCAGGGGCTGCTCCGACATCACAACCGCCCACCACATAAGCAAACGAATTACTAACAACCATAGATAACCCCCACCTTTGATTAATAGTCACGCTAGATGTCACATAGGGGTCGATGTCGCCGTTGCTAACATTCATTTTAGACCATTCAATAAAAGGAATAATCTGCGCGCCCGTAGCCTCATAACCGCCAACTGCATAAATATGCCCATTATAACCAAAGGCAAAACCACGGCGCCTACCTACAGAAAGTTTATTGGGCGATTCAATCCAGTTGCCGCCGCTAACTGCTACAACATTGTTGTTATTGTCGAACTTAGCGTAGATTGTATCGTCTTTATCACCCTCTGTCTGACTATAGCCGCCTATTAAATAAATATAATTGGCATATACAGTACCAGAATGTATACCCAACCCCTGAGCACCTCCGGTTAGTAAATCAGAATCTATTTGCAACTGGTTGGTAGTGGTACAGCCGCTTACCGAACCAGTTGTCGTTATATTACACTTATAAACCTCTGTCCGGTAATCGCTGTTGCCACAGCCAGCCCCGCCTGTATTATTACCACAACCGCCAAAAACATATAAATTACCTGGATTAGACCCAGCAGAACCTGGGTTGGCTCTTGAATAGGCAAAGGTATAGGCTACATCGGTAGTAATGCCGGCCGTGGTCATATCTACGCTGCTCCAGGCTCCGCCTAAACTACCATTAGAATTTACTGAATTGTAATAAATATTTGGCGAAATACCCGATCCATTTAAGCCGCCGACTATATAAATGCGGTTGTTAAAGGTAGTTACACCGGCAGCAGCCACGCCCGTAGTACCATTGACCCTATTGGTGCTGTCTACACACCAGGAGCCATAACTGGTACCGCTACAGGTAGCAGGCGCGGACAAGCGACCATTAGAATCAATTGCAACGAAAGAAACATTGCCGCTGACATTCGTGCAGTCATAAGCTACACAACCGCCAATATTATATAAATACCCATTTAAAATTGTAGTCATTGTTAGCATCTGGCCTCCCTGGCCGGCGTTATCACCTAAGCCGGGTAAATCACAGTCATAAGGTGCGCCGCCACTACAGGGCGCAGTACCGCTCGGAACAGTTATATTAACCGTTGACACCTCGCCGGAAGGGTTAATAACTCCGTAGTCAACATCTGCTAAAGTACTTAAACAAACACCGTTTGAGGTACTTTGCTCTGTGCAGCCCCCTAATCTATACAAACCGCCTTGCCAAGCAATCATGTTGTAGCCAACCCGGCTATTAAGCAAGCCCGTTACCGATCTCCAGCCCGAAACCGAACCATCGGCGTTAATGCTGCCAATTTGAGTATCGTTGGCGTAGCTTGTACAGTAACCGCTGCCATTAACGGCCGTGCAGCCGCCGCTTAAGTAAATATATGCCCCCCAAATCGTCGAGTAGCTTCCCCCCCAGGTGCTTCTAGCTGTTGTAAAATTAGCAGCAGATTGCCAACTATTCATAGATCCATCGGCATTAATTTTTACATAATTAAGAGTATTCTGAAGCGTTCCGTTGCTATTACCGCCTACCAAATATAAAACATCATTATACATATGGGTTGTGTGGCTGTGCCTAACAGATGGCAGCGCCGTGCCCGTAGTCCAACTGCCTAAAGTGCCATTAGGTTTAATGTCGGCATATTCTGAGGTGTTAACACCACCCGAACTGGCATTGGTCTGGCCCCCTAAAATATATAATCTGTTGTTATATGCTACTGCACTGAAGTAACTTTTAGCCGTACCTCCGTTCAGCCCGGTATCTTGATACCAGTATTCCCAGTTATCTTTATTAGTATCGGTAGGATGCCACAGCTGAGGCTCGCCATTAGCGCCAAGTTTGGCAATGTATACTGTCGATGTCCTATTGCCACTGCCGTCTACGCCGCCAAGAACATACAAATAACCGTTATAAGCAATCATGCTGTGTCCACGGCGGCTTTGGGGCAAATTGTAAGCTGTGCTATTGCACCAGCCGTCACAAGCACCTGTACCAGGGTTGGGGCTTTCAATAGCCGAAGTTGTCGAGTTAAACTTAGCCCACTCTAAAGTAGAAAGGGCCGTATCTGGAGCGGCGCTAGCGGCTGGATTTATTACTATAGATATTGCTCCATAATCATCATTAACAGATGTATCACCATGAGCGGTAGCGGCAATTGCTACGCCAGATGCCGGCGATTCGTTTAGCCAGGCAGAAGTAAAGCCGCAGTCATTATTAGCACCACCCGAATTGCCAGAGGCAATTTTTGTATGCCCCGCCGGCACCCAGGCCGTCGCACTTGGAACATCATCGTCATTACCCTGGCCTCTTATAACCAAGGTTTTATTAGCAGACGGCGTCACCGCCGGGTATGTCGGAGTAGCATTAGTAGCACTAGACCCCGTCGCACTGGTGTTAATTGGTGTTGTGGTATCTACACCAGATATTCTAATAATAGACCCGTACCACTGCTCTGCTGTTCCGGTTGTCCAGGTGTAACTGGCTGCTTCGTTGCCACCACTAACATTGGCTCCAACTTTATAATAAGCGCCAAAACCTTGTAGGTCGGCTATTTCTGTCCAGCCTCCGCCTGCCGGAGGAGTTATTTGGTTCGAATTGCTACCGTCTTTACACATTAAAGCAACATACAAATCACCTGCAGGTCTGCTGCTGGGCATATTCATTACAAAATTTGTATTATTGGTAGACTGGGCGGTGCTTTGCTGCCCCTGAATGACCGGAGGCTGAACACCACCTGAAGGGTTTATAGCTATAGAACTTGCTCCGTAGCTATCGAACATAGATGAGTCATTTAAGGTTGCCGTGCCGCTAGAAACACCTGTAGCCGGCGGAGAATCTAAAGTAGCGGCAGCAAAATTACAAGGGTTGGCACTGCCGCTGCCAGCAGAGGCTATCTTGGCATGACCACCGGGAACCCACCTGGCATTACTAGGAACTTCGTTGCTATCATTCGCATCTGCCCCGACTGCCCGAACTACAAGAGTAGCTGGACCATCTGGGGTTGTTGCTGGGAAAACTGGTGTAGCATCTGCTGCACTGCTACCTGTACCAGGCGTACCGCTGATAGGGTCGGCAGCATTAAAGCCTTTTATTCTAATAATAACTCCGGCAAATGTCTCTGCTCCGCTACCTGTCCAGGTGTAACTGGCTGCTTCATTGCCACCGCCGGCATCGGTGCCAATTTTATAATAAGCGGCGTGCTCCCTGGTATCAGCATATTCCGTCCAACCTGCCGGAGGCGTAACAGTTATAGTGCCGTCGTGGCACATTAGGGCTATATATAAATCACCTGCCGGTCTATTTGTCGGCATATCCATAGCAAAAGCCGTGCCATCTACAGCATCTGTTGTTGTTTGTTTTGCAACAATAGTCGGTTTGGTGAGGCCAGTTCGGCCACCAGACCTATAAATATAACCACCCGCGGCAGAAACGCTGTTATCCCAAACACCTTCGTCCATATTAAGGTTGCCTTGCCAAGCATCAATACGAGCACCAGTTGTCTGGCTTTTTTGAATCAGCTCATCGTCTATATCAAAATCTGTGTTAGTTTCATTGTTGCCGCGCATTAGCTTGCTGGCTGTTTCAATATAAACACTGGGGTCAATAGTTAGCGGATACTGGGCGTTTTGCAAATTAGAGGCAACGACAGTTAGTTTATTGCCATTTAACTTATATTCTACAAATGCGTTAGTGCTAACCTTTTTGTCGCGTTCTAATATAAAAGGCGCCGGCAATCTAAATATTAAAGTAGTTTTTTTAGAATTTTTTCGTGCATTGTCTAAAAGCTGGGAATCTTGGTCGGTTCCGGCAGTTACATCGCCTAGTAGCAACTTATTTTGTGGACCGTACACACCCAAAGAACCGTCTTTTTCTACCCTAGCCTCTAAATAGTTAGGCAGTTCAATATCATAATCGAATGTCAGCCGGTCGTTAATATATTTGTTCAGTAATATATCTTCTTTTACAACCTTGCCGCCCAAGCTATATACTTTTTTGGCACTGCTATTTTTAAAAGGATATATTATTCGGTTATCTACCTGTTTCGGCTGGTCAAGATCATAGTCGGGTTTAATGGTCATCGATACTTTGTTGACCGAATCGGTGATTGTTATACCTTTTTTAGGGTTAAGCGAAAAATCTGCCGAAAATTTTGGCCCGGCAGAACTGCCTTCTATGTCTGTCGACGGTTGGTAGTCTTGGTTGTAAGCAATTTTTTGAGCATTGGCAGCGTACTTTACGGAGTTGCCATAAAATGGCACTTTTTGTTTTAGCAGTGTTTCGGCCTGGCCGAGGTTGTATGTATCTACTTGCTGTTTGCTAAAAAGCACCTCGAAAAATAGTAGAAAAATTAACGCGCACACCATTACCAAAGAAAAAACCCTTAACAGAAACGGCAAACTGGTGTACTTATCTATTAAGGAACCAAAAAAATTAGTTGTTCTTTTAATTTTTCCCGGTTTTTTGACAGGTTTAATAGCCGTAGTCGGTGCCGGATCCAAAGGCTGGGTACCACTAAAAGAACCTAGCTTAGGCGGCGTTTTTTGTTCTATTTTATTGGTTCGCTTAAAACCGTCCATTACCCTGTTTTTATTTCCTCTTATGCTTGAGTATATTTTACACCTTAATGACCACTGTTCCAAATTAATTAATTTACTTAATAGCACCAAAATGCCCAGTATTAACACAAAATACTTTATTTGATTACATTATCTACTTTGTGCCAACAAAGTAGAGCAAAATTCTCGGGCGCAAATTGATCCTGACTTATCTGATAGTAATAATTACAATTCAAAAAAAGAACTCCCTTTGGTCGGCCTTGCCAAATTTTTAAGAAAGGCAAGACTGGCTTTTTTTCTTGGACTTGCTAATTATTACTACGAATAAATCATCGGACAATTTGATACCCGAACCTAGTTGCAAATAATTTTTTGTGAACATATAAGTCTAGTCACTGTGGTTTCGGGGGTCTGGGGACATGAAAGGTTTTCATGAATAAAATGCCGTAAAACTACAGCTTAAAAACAAAAAGCTTAGTCTAAAGTTGTTCTTTTAAAATTAATAGAATTTTTAGACCGACCAAAGGGAGTTCTTTTTGTAGTTGTAAGTTTTAATTTGCATTTTATATAAAGAAAAGTCTTGCGTCCCAAGTGCCTTTGTTACTTTGGGCACCACAAAGTAAGGAAAGAAGAGTTTTGTTTTACTTTGGCGGCACAAAGTAAAAAGTTAAGAAATGAGTTTAAAAGCAAACAATTAGTCCTTTGCTTAATCTGTAGCATATAAACAAAAAGCGCCCATAAAATAAGGGCGCTTTTCTTTTTATGAATTGGACAACTACTAAAGTTCCTTTAAAGGAATGCCTGTTTTCTTTGATACTTCTCTGGCCCAAGCTAATAATCTACCAAACTGTGCATCTCTAGCCAATTGCTCTGACTCTACTTCGTCTAATCTTTTCACAAAACCATCAATAGTATTAATTAGTTTATCAATAGACGCTTGTGAAGCTTTTTCATCGAGTTTATTATTCACTTCTTTGCGGAAAGATTCTATATATTTAAATAATTTTGTGAATTGATCTTCTTGCATAGTTTTATTTTATCACTTTACTATCCCAGCAAAAAGCGCCCATAAAATAAGGGCGCTTTTTGCTATTTTTACCCTTTAGGTTCGCAGGCCTGCGGGCTTTCTTTTTGTAGTTTTAGTTTTTATTTTATTTTTGTAATTTTTGTGTTCATTTTTGGATCCGTGAAACAAGATCCTTTTTTAAATTTTTATTTTTGGTGCTCTTTTTTGCCAGCTATTCCATCCGCATAAAATAGCGTTTTTTGGCAAGCTTGAGCAATACCTAAGCGGGGCTCACACATTACGAGAAGTGTTAGCAACAACCGTTTAGGAGCTTTGGCGGTGATAAGCCGCCAAAGCTGTGTGAAAAGAGAATAATATTGAAATTCGATGTTAGATTTTGGACCTTGGACCTTGGACCATAGATGTTGGATATTTGCTAGAACCTGTAACCTGTAAACCGTGACCCAAGTCCAGTAAGCTATGAGTTAGCTTTTGTTGTTTATAAACTGTTTTCTGTAAGCTATTCATTTTATTTACCTGTCGTTACAAAGCTTAAGGTTGATACAAAGGCATTGGCATTGCTGTTTGCCTTAACATTAATCTTGAATATTACATAGGCACCGCCAGAATTGCTGGTAAAGCCACAACCGGTTGATTCATTGCCGTTAATACCCACAGTTTGCCAGGTGTTAGCTGTGGTAGTAACCGCGGTTTCACCCGTTCCACATCTGTAAAGCGTTCCGCCTTCGCTTCTGAACATTTCATAAGTTACGGCTGCATTGGCAGTACTGTCGACTCTTGCAGTTAGCTGTACGGTATCGTCACTAGAGAACGACTTAAATGTTGTAGGCAGCTGGTAAGAAACATAGATACTGTAAGTTTGCTGGGTAGCCTGCGGGCTGGTCCACTTATAGAAGTTGGTGGCTTTAACAGCCGG
>CAZJDP010000007.1:0-10604 GCA_964544805.1 uncultured Candidatus Saccharibacteria bacterium | reverse complement strand
TTGATATTTTTGTTTATACCTTATGCACTTCTTAGTGTACCTTGACTGTTTAAGCTTTAGCAATAATATTTTATAAGACTTATCCACAGGTTTTGATAAATAAAACATACCCTCTTTTTTAAGGAGGGTATGTTTGCTAGCAACTAAAGCTAGTAATAACTACTATATTTTAGTAAGTACCTGTTGCTATAAGTTGATGTGTTGCTTGGTATTGACCAGCAGGGACATTGTTGTCTGCTCTTGCAGCGTAGTAGATGTTAACATTTGAGTTAACAGCATCGTCTACAGGTCCTGCAGAGGTGTACACTGTATCTCCACCGGTGGCTGAAGTAGCTGCATTATCCCAGGCAAATGTCGATGAGCCTGGAGTTGTACAGTTAGCGGCTCCGGTCTTGTAAACAGCGTCAGCTACAACTTGGCCGTTTGTAGAATCTTTAGCACAGATACCAAACTGGCTGTTTGTAGAACCTGTTAGCACACCCAGAGTAGCAGAACCACTTAAATGATTCGAACCAGATACTAGATCAGTACCAAATAGTCTAATATTTAAACCTGTTGTGGCATTGGTATCAAGATCTATACCAACAGCATTTGATATCCACTGTTGAGTATCATCAATGATTTGTGGGGTACCTGTACCCATGGTTACAGATGTACCAGTTACGGCAAAGTTCAAAGTTTCCTGAACTAGAGCTGTAACATTAATAACTGGATTGATACTTAAAGCGACACCAGCATAGTCTTGAGCACCGGTGTAAACACCAGATTGATCACCAGAAACAGCAGCATTAGTAGCATTAGCTTCTGTATCAAAAGTAATGATACGAGCATAGAATGTACCTGCACCACTTGGGTTAGTTACACCGTCTGCTGGTGAGGTTTCTGTTTGGTCAGTGTCACCTAGGTTAATAGTAATTGCCGTGCTAGCACCCACAGATTGTGGAGTAGCATTTGTGAAGATAAATGTATTGGTATCTGTAGCGGCATTCATGGTGAAACCAGATAGACCTACAACACCGTAAACATTTAAGTTTGCTTCGTTTAAGTCGAAGCCGGCTGGGGCATTAGAACTACAGTCGATACCGACTATAGGACTGTTAGCACAAAATTGCACTACAACACCACCGATGTTCGATGAACCTCCGGCGGGAGTGGTGAATCTTACTGTATATTGTGTGTCTGTTGCGCTAGCTTGCGATTTTCCCATTTGGATAGACCTTGAGGTCACCTGGGCCGCACCTGCAGAACTAGTTAACAACGGAACCACTGCAGCCACCGTCAAAGCAACAGCCGAAACGACCGCAATTGACTTAGTGGCAAAAGATTTGGCATTAACCATTTCTTTCTCCTTACTTATTCTTGCGGATTTTAATAAGAGCTTACTGCGATTAACCTTAGAATAAAGCTTATGCTACCTTGAATGCAAGTAGTAATTACGACAATTATCCCCAAAAACTGTGGATAACTTTAATATGTACCTACAGCGACAAGGTCATGGTTCATTACATATTGACCAGCTGCTGTTCGAGCAACCGCGTTAAACATATAGGAAACAGTGTACTGGGTAATGCTGCTACTTTTGGGACTGTAGGCAATAGTATCACCCTTAACATACTTGTATTGGTTGGCAGTATTATAGCCTGTAGCGGCCGCACCAAAACTAAAACTGGCATCTGGAACCTGAACAGGATTAGCACCGACATTGGAAGGATTAGTATTAGCAACCAAATTAATACCGAACTGTTCCTGAGACGAATTAGGTGCTGTAGGTGAAGTTAAGTTAGTAAATGTTCGGTTTCCATACTTAGGTGGATCTGAACCATTAACAACAATATAGCCATCTGCTAGCCAAGCTCTTATTTCAAATGTGGCAGAAGCAGCTGAAGGAGTATTAATTGCCAGTACTTTTGGCGTACCGCTGCCAACTTCTATAGTAGCTGCCGGAACTGTCATTTCAATAAATGGTTCATCGGTAGTTGTAAAGCCGGCGTAAGCCTGATAAGCCGCACTGGCGCTGTTGCCAATTGCTAAATCACCTAAAGAAGCCCGCGCATTATAGTTAGCCGAATTCCAATCATTAGTACCACCTGCACCGAACTGTATTTCATCAACCCCATAACTGGGCGATACATAAGTAGGCGCAGCAGATGCCACGCCACCAAAAAAAACTACCAGAGCCAGCCAGGCTAGTGATATATTAGTTAAAATTCTTTTTTTTGCTTGTTTTTCTGTCATAAGTCTAATGAATTATTGTCTATTATTTTACCATTTGCGTTTAGTAAATATCAAATCGCTAGTGTTTTCATGAAACATTTGTTATACTTTTGACAAAATAGGTAGTGGAGAAAAATTAAAAAATGCCCGAAAATCAAGATAAACAAAGCGCAACCGACAGCCTTGATAGTTCGCTGGAGATTCAGGATACCGAGGTTAAGCAATCGGCAACTCAAAATTCTGATGGTTCAGTTATAGATGCCACCCAAGAAACAGTTACATCTTATAAAGCTCCTAAAAAACCATTTGTACAAAGAGTTAAAGAAGCTATTTTAAAAATAAATGTTTATGTACTGCTCTTTTTGGCGGTTCTTGTACTGGCAGGTTTCGCGGCATTCATCAGCTACCGCACATCTAAAGATGCTGAACAAAATGCTAATGTCTTAGGCCAAGACCTAAGCGCCGAGGAGCTGGCTAAAATAAATCAATCTGAAACAGCAGTTGGTGATGCTAAACAAACTTTAACAATTGCTTCAAATGCTGTTTTTGACGGTAGGGTGCTTGTTAAAAACAATCTAGATGTAGCCGGTACAATTAAAGTTGGCGGAGCCTTAAGCTTGCCAGGAATTACCGTATCTGGAACTTCTACTTTTGAAAATGTTTCTGTAGCATCTAATTTATCAATTGCCGGTAATGCAGCAGTTCAGGGTGCTTTAACTGTTCAAAAAAACCTTACGGTAGCCGGAGGCGCCAGTTTTGGCGGCACTATATCGGCGCCGCAAATAACAATTGACAGAATTGTGCTGAACAGCGATTTGCAAATTAATAGACATATAGATGCCGGCGGTGCAACCCCAAGTATTAGTCGCGGTTCAGCTGTCGGCGGCTCGGGCACGGTATCTGTTAGTGGTACAGATACAGCCGGTACTGTATCAATTAATTTTGGCCCAGGCAGCGGACCGGGAATAATTGCCAACATCTCATTTAGAAATAACTTCACTCAAGCACCTCATGTTGTTATTACGCCTGTCGGGTCTTCTTGTGCCGACCTAAACTATTATATCAATAGAAGTACCGGCGGTTTTTCAATAGCCTCAACGAATGCAGGTTCAGCTGGTTCTAGCTGTGCCTTTGACTATATAGCTATTGATTAGGTTTCAGTTTCTAGGTTCTAAAATATAGATTATTTTGTAAAATTATTACCGTTTTTTAATAAGATTGTTTTTAACTAAATATCTAGGAAAACTATTACTTCGTCTGGAGTAACTTGCATGATTGCTCGAGAAATTTTGATTATTTCTTCTCTGTCGGCCGGCGCGTTTAAAATCCCTCTAATAACTATTTCGCAGGGAATAAGCAAGGTTAAAAAATTGTGATGCTTGGCTAATATATCAAAATTTCCGGTGTCATTAACGGCAGAAATGCTGGTAACCATTCCTTCAAAATATGTTTTATACGGCGAATAAATGCGGCAGTGAAACATGCCCTCTGGAACTTGGGATTTTTCTTCTTCAACTATCTGACCGGTACTTGCATCTTGTCTAGTCATTGTATTATGCAATAATTTCTTCAATGCCCTTCAGCGTTTCTTCTCTTGTGCTGTACTGCCCTGGCTTGCCATTTAATCTTTCTGCCACAAAAGCATCCTGAGAAAAATACTGAATAAGTTGTTTGGCTTTGGCGTATTCGGCCCTATCGGCTGGTGAAAGTTCATTTTCACCAATGATGGCAATAATACCTTTAAGCTGTTCATATTTTTGCAAAATCGACTGAACCTGAACGCTCAGCAAGTAGTGTCTATCGCCAACAATTTCAGGGCTTAACAAGCTAGAAGAGGTTAAATTAAGATCAACTGCTGGCCTGATTCCCTGTTCAGCAACCTTACGACTAAGTACGATAATTGAATCTAGTTCGTGCTGGATAACTTGCACGGCTGGATCTGACAAATCATCGGCCGGGACATAAATGGTCTGGACAGAAGTAATTGAGCCGTTTTCATTTGAGCTTAACCTGTCCTGTAAAGTTTTCATATCTGAAAAGATTGTTGGCTGGTAACCGCCTTCATTAGGAATTTGATCCATAATAGTGGCCAGTTCGTTTTTAGCCTGCACAAAGCGGTACATATTATCGGCAAAAAACAGCAAGTCCTTCTTTTCTTGGTCTCTAAAATATTCGGCGACTGCAACCGCAGAAATTGAAACAAGTGATCTTTGGGCCGGGTTTTCGTTCATTTGCCCGAAAAACATAACTGTATTTTCTAATAGTTCATACTCTTGAAGAGTTTCATAAAGTTCATGGCCTTCCCTAACCCGCTCACCAATACCGGCAAAAAATGACAAACCTTTGCTAGTTTTGGCAATATTATGAATAAGCTCCATGGTTAAAACGGTTTTTCCAACACCAGCACCGCCAATTACGCCAATTTTACGACCCTTAACGAACGGAGTGAAAAAATCGATTACCTTAATGCCCGTTTCTAAAATTTCTGGCTTGGCAGCCGAGAAATTTGTTGATTTTCCAGGTATTTTTAAAATGTTCTTCCGTGGGTAATCTTCTGGAACAGCATCTTTGCCATCAAGGGGTGCACCAAGAGCATCGAATATTCTGCCAATTACCGCTTCGCCAACCGGAACTTCTACCCCTTTGCCCGTTGATATAACCGGCATAGCTTTTTGAATATTTTTTGAAGCGCGTAAATTAATGCATACTACGGTTGATTCATTTTTAATAGTATCAACCAGTAGCGGCGCCTTTTCTTTGTTGTCGACAACTAACATTTCGCCAATTTCCGGAACGGTGTCGGCAAATTCAACATGAATAACCAAATCTTTAACAATTGTAACAACGCCCTGGTTCATACATGTGCCTTTCGGAGTCCGTTAATCATTTCTTTTAAGCGCTCGTCTTTAACTGCCCTTTTAGAGCGGTGGTAGGCAAGTTTATAATCAGACAATGTTTCATTGGCAAGATCATGCGAAGCAGTCATTGCCCTAAACCTACTGGCATACTGGGCTAATTTAGACTCTAAAATAACCTGGGTTAAGGCAATTTTCATCATTGACCTTTCGAGGTGGTTAACAACCGCAAAAACACTAGGTTCAAAAATGTAAGTCAGCTCGTTAATAACTTCGTCGCTTTTTTTAACATTTTTACCCTGCTCTTCCACGGCTTTCGATAAGCTTATCCTTTTAACATCTTGAACCGACAAAGACACATAGGTCTGATAAAAAACACTAGTAGAACTATAATTTTGAACTTCCCTAATAATTGGACTGACATTTATATTATCGTCTTTAGTTGGCAGTTTAAAATATTTTTTAAAACTAACCCCTCTTTGCGATAGCTGGATCGCGCCATGGTGGCCAATAACTACAATCTCATTTTTTTCTTTATCATAATGTTCAAGCATCCACGAAATAAGTTTTTGATCGATATCACCGCTAAAACCGCCTTCGGCAGTTATAACTATATAAAGTTCTTTATTAATAACTTCTTGATCGGTATGCTGCCTACCAAAACCAAAAGGCGCAATAGTAATTTGACTGTACATTTGCCACAGCCTGTCAAAATAACTTTGGCTCTGCAAAACCTGGTTTTTAATTTGAGCAATCCGCATACTGGCAATACCTTCAAATACCCCAGTTAAATTAACTAAAGTTTGGGTGCCTAAAATCATTTTTTGAATCTCTACCGGCCTTTTCATTTTTTTATCTCCAATAAGCTTTTTTGTAGCAGGCCCTGCTTAATTTCATCGTAGTTTGATTCATCTTCGGTTATTTTGGCGGCATATTCGTTAGATATTAACTTTAGGGTTTCCATATCTAAAATTTCGCCTTCTTTAAGATCTAAAATAATTTCGAACATCATCTGCTGGGCTAGAAGAGAATGGGTCACATTAGGCGATTGAGTTAGCAGTTCATTGATTCTTTTACCTGCGGCTAAGTCATTTTTGGCTTCTATGGCTAGTTCAGAACCAAATCTAGAAAATTCTAAAGCCTGCTTATAAGATGCTAAAGTTTTCATCACCCGGGCTACAATTTTTTTCTGACGATCGTTATGGCCGACTCCGCCTACCCTAGTAACGCTCAGCCCGGCGTTGAGTGCCGGCCTAATACCGTCACGGAAAATCTCCATATCCAGAATCCACTGGCCATCTGTTATAGACATAATATTAGTCGGTAAATATGCTGTAATATCACCGTTGCTCGCTAAAACCAAAGGGAAACTAGTTAGTGTTTTAGAATTACTAGCCAGCCTACCGGCTCTTTCCAGCAAGCTACTATGAGCATAGAACATATCGCCAGGGTAAGAATCCCGTCCAGGGCTAACTCCGGCAATTAAAGATATTTCCCGGTAAGCCATGGCGTGAGCAGTTAAATCATCATAAACAATAATGGCGTCTTGGTCTAATTCTTGCCAAAAATATTCGGCCATTGCTGCGCCGACATAAGGCGCCAAATAACTTAATACCAACGATTCGAACAGGGTAGACACAATTACTATAGTATTTTTAAGTGCATCTTTTTCTTCCAGCCTTGTAAGTAAAATATCAATATCGGCCCGCCTTTTAGCAATAAGAACATAAATTGTCGGTACGCCGGTATCTTTTTGGTGCAAAGTCATTTGAGTAACCAGCGTAGACTTACCGACTTTTCCATCACCCAGGAGCGCCATCCTTTGGCCTTTAACAATTGGAAAAAGACTGTCTACAACAGTAACTCCTGTTTCCAGCTGTTCAGACAACTGTTTTCTTTGATAAATTGGCGGAGCGTCGTTAAATACTTTTCTAACAGCATCGGCAGCAATAGGCCCTTTGCCGTCAAGAGGCTCGCCTGAAACATTAATAACCCGACCCAAAAAATCTTTACCAACCTTAGTTACCAGTTCTGTATGCTGAACCACTACTGTCTGGCCGGCAGTCAGTTCTTTATCGCCTATGTGTAAAATAACCACAAAATCTTCAAAAATATGATGCACAAAGCCCTTGGAACCGTCTTCAAACATAACTAAAGCGTGCTGGTTAACTGGGTGCAGACCCTTAACCTTAACTAAATATCGGTCAACAGCAACAACTTCACCTATAGGGTGGCCAGAATTAATTAAATTTTCAAAATGGGTATTAGACACTGGCTATGGCCTCTTTTAGTTTTTCTCTACTATTCTCTAGGTGCTTGCGCAGGGAAAAATCAAACTGATGATTGGGTGTTCTGACTACTACTCCAACAGCTATAGATGGCTGCAAGCCGACTGAAATAACAATAGTTTGGTCTATTTCTGCCCTAAGCCAGTCTATTAGCTTGTCTAATGCCTCCCTGGATGGCTCGACAGGAAAACTAATATGCACCGAAGGTGCGTCTGATTTTAGCTGCTGTAGGTCTTCTATTAGCCTTTCGCAGGCTGACTGGTCCCGTAGATCTATCTGATTAACAATAGCAAGTTCCCTTAATTGATCAGAGATAGGCGTGTACTTAATAGGATTGTCGTGGCGCATAATACTTTGAATCATATAATCGTAAAAAATCCTTAGCTCTCTGTTAATATGGGCTAAGTCTTTACGGGTGGATATTGAGTTGGGTAATTTAAGTGCCACTCCTAATGTCCTTTATCATATCTTCTTTATTTTCTTCTAAATTCTGAAAAATATAATCAAGTTGGGTGGTTAAATCTATTTCACTGCCTATGGCCGATAAAACATAGTGGTTAACTATACTAGCCATGTTAGCTTCAAAATGGTCTAAAATTCTTTGCTTTTCGGCTTCGGCCTGCTCGTTCATCTGTTTTTCTAAAATAAGCCGCTGCTGGTCTATGGCTGTTTTAGTTTTTTCAATACTTTCTAAGGCCAGGTCTTTGGCGCTTGCTATAGATTCTTCGTATTTGGAAAATTCTTCTTGCAGGACGCTTTTAATTTCATCTTTCATGTAGTCGTTTAACTGGCTGGTAGTCAACCGAAGATCTTGCTGTAAAAACATGGCATTTTCACCAATAATTTTTTCAAAATGCAGTCTGCCTCTGTTGCGCAGCTCTTCTCTGAATTCATCATCAAAAATATGTTCGACATCTTGCTGGGCTATTTTAGAGACTTTTTCATCGACTTCTTGTCCGGTTTTTTGTTTGCCTTGGTGGTCTTTATCACCCCTAATAACAAACCAAACTCCGACTGCGCCTAAAACTAATAAAACAACCAGTATGGTTATTAGTTGTACTGCTGTCATTTAAGTTTCCCCACCCCTTAAACCTTTTTTTCTTTATATCTTTAACAATAAGTATACGGCAAAAAGTCCTACAATAAAAATCATAACCGCTACTGATGCAACTTGAACTAAACTTTTTATAATTGCCTTCTTACCAAGCGGGTTTCTGCCCATAGATATCATGGTGCTGCGAACAGCGCTATATAGCATTGAACCGGCAATGATAGAAGTGGCTAGAAAAACAAAAAAACTTAAATAGACTCTGGCTGGAGTCACCGGCTTGCCGGCAATAGTTTCAGACGCTTGCTTTAATACAACAGGCAAAGATGCATTGATTCTTTGCGAAGGATTGCGGCCAACACTGATATCAACCTTTACTGTGCCAATTTTAACTTCGGTCTCATTGCCAACAGAATCTTTAATTTTAGCCGTAGACCGAACTTTGGTAATATCTGCCTGGTCAAATGTTTCCACTGCTTTGCCAATTACTACTTTATCGGAATCGCTGGCCTTCATACCAACGCCGCTTATAGAAGAGACTGTTACATAGTCGCCAACGCCAATTGGTCCGTTTTGAGTGCTAACTAGTACAAAGTAAGGCCCGGTATTAGAAACAAATACCTTTTGGTCTTCGCCGCTAAGCAAAACGGCAGAATCTGTCGGGTTAATAACAACCCCTTGGATTTTTTCTTCATTTTCTTTTTTGACAGGCTCAACTTTATTAGGGTCGTCATCTTTTAATTTAACTATCATGCCCTTTTGCAGCAAGATGTCAGAGGAATACCCCCTGGTAACGGTTTGGGCAATAACAACGGCCGGCAAAAAAATAGCTAATATTAAGCTAGCTAAAAACAGTGCCCAGAGTTTTTTATTTGTTTGAATGTTCATTTTCTAAAAGCTACTGCTTATATTATAACCCTACAATATATAAATAGCTAAAGCAATTTATTTAAGAAGTTCTTCTATTGCCAAACTTAAGTTTTTTAAAGACTCTTGGGTAGTGTATCGGCCAAACGATATCCTAAGGGAAGAAAATATATCTTTATCTGTTAAGCCAATGGCTTTTAGAACATGCGAAGGCTCCTCATTGCTAGCACTGCAAGCCGAACCAGTTGCTACCATAAAACCTAGTTCATCTAATTGCATCAAAAAATATTCATTATCAATGCCTGGGATAATAATGTTTATATTATTTGCTAAGCGCTTATTACCTTTTGGACCATTTAGATAAATATTATCAAACTTTTTAGTAATATTTTTGATAAATTCATCTCTTAAGTTGAGCAATCTGAAACTTTCTGACTTGCGATTTTTAACCGCCTTTTCTAGAGCATAAGAAAACCCAATTATACCGGCAACATTTTCTGATCCGCTTCTAAGGCTGCTTTCTTGACCGCCGCCCTCTATTAAGGGGGCCAGCAAAATTCCTGCTCTCACAAATAAACAGCCCATTTGCTTAGGGCCATAAATTTTGCCTGAGTTTATACTCATTAAGTCAACTCCCAGCCTAGCAACCGATATATCTAAATAATTCGTTGCCTGGGCGGCGTCTAAATGAAGATAAATAGGCTGGCTATTGCCTTGTAGTCTTCTTTGGCTTCGAATCTTTCCAATTAAACAGTAAATGTCTTTTATGGGTGCAATTGTGCCAATTTCGTTGTTGGCATAGCAAATGCTCACTAAAACAGTATTATCTTGAATTTTATTTTCTAAATCATCTAAATTAATAAAACCTCTGTCATCGACACTTGCAATTGAATAGTTTTTAGTAGATTTTATGGGTTTAATAACCGAGTCATGATCGGTGGCACAACAAATAACATGGCCTTCGTCATAAATACCGGTTAAGCCTTTTATGGCTAAATTATTAGCCTCTGTGCCGCCGGCGGTAAAAACAATTTCTGATTCTCGAGCGCCCAGTGCCTGTGCCACTCTGCGGCGGGCCTCTTCTTTGGCTACTCTAACCGCTCTGGCTTTTAAATAAATGGCCGAAGGATTATAAAAATTATCATTAAAAAAAGGCTCCATCTTTTGCTTGACAAGGTTGTCAAGCGGAGTAGCAGCCGCATAGTCGAAATAGCCTTTAATATCGTTTGTCATTAAATAATAATTATAGACTAAACCCCGTATAGTTCAGTCTTAACCCGCTGACAATAAATTTTGGCGGCTTCGACTAAATGTTTAGCCTCGCTGGGGCTT
>CAZJDP010000006.1:0-10761 GCA_964544805.1 uncultured Candidatus Saccharibacteria bacterium | reverse complement strand
AGCCAGGAGCGCCGGCACCGACATGTCTGGCGGAGCAATCGGCGAGTCAATAGTAGTTGATTTTACCAGGCACTTTAATAATATATTAGCTGTTTCTAAAAGCCAGGCTCAACTTCAGCCGGGAGTATATTACCGCGACTTAGAGAAGAAAAGCCTAAAGCACGGCTCGCTGTTTCCTAGTTATCCTGCCTCGAAAGATTTATGTACGGTTGGCGGTATGGTGGCCAACAATTCAGGCGGCGAAAAATCATTGCAATATGGCAAAACTGAAGATTTTATAGAAGAATTAAAAGTTATTTTTGCCGACGGCAAAGAGTACACTGTCAAGCCTCTAGTTAAAAAAGAATTAGAACAAAAACTGGCCCAGCAAGATTTTGAAGGCAATATTTATCGAAAAATTTATAAATTAGTTGAAGATAATTATGATGAAATCAAACAAGCTAAGCCAAAAGTCAGCAAAGATTCGACAGGCTATCATTTATGGAATGTTTGGGACCGAGAAACGGGCATTTTCGACTTAACACGGCTTATAACTGGTTCGCAAGGAACATTGGGCTTAATAACAGATATTAAATTCAAACTTGTACCGGCCCCTAAACACTCAGGAACACTTGTCTTATTTTTAAGAGACACCGATGATTTAGGCTATTTAATAAACAAAGTCCTTGATCATAACCCAGCCACTTTTGAAGGTTTTGACAACTATACGCTCATGCTAAGTTTTAAACTTTTCTTTTATTTTAGAAAAACTTTAGGTTGGATAGAAACAATTAAACTCGCCTTTCAGTTAATTCCCGATGCCCTGATGCTTTTTAGGGGTATTCCAAAAATGGTCTTATTAGTAGAATTTACGGGCAATAACGAGCAAGAGGTGGCCGAAAAAGTCCACAATATGAAAAAAGACTTAAAACTTTTTAAGCACGAAGCTTTATTTGAAGAAGACGAAAATGAAGCAAAAGCCAAAAAATTTTGGATTATGCGCCGCCAGAGCTTTCAATTGTTAAGAAGCAAAGTAAAAGACAAGCACACAGCCCCTTTTATGGACGACTTAGTTGTACCCCCAGAAGTTTTGCCAAAATTTTTACCTGAAGTCAGAGAAATTATTAATCGTTATAAACTGCTAGCGACCATTGCCGGTCATATGGGCGATGGCAATTTTCATATAATCCCCCTTATGAAAATAGAAGACAAAAAAGAAAAGGCCAAACTTGAACCGGCAATGAAAGAAATTACTGCTTTAGTTCTTAAATATAACGGCAGCTTAAGCGGTGAGCATAATGACGGTATGATCAGAGGGCCATGGCTTGAAGCCATGTACGGTAAAAAAGTGTGGAATTACTTTAAAGAAACAAAGCTAATTTTTGATCCTGATAATATATTTAACCCGCATAAAAAAACCGATAGCAATTGGTCGTTTAGCATGAAGCACCTGCGGGAACATTTTTAAAACCTGCTATAATTAGCTTACTTAACAATTTAATATCACGAGTGCGATGAGAGAACTAGCTCTATGACCCGCCAGCAACCTACTGCCGCAAGCGCAGCAAGGTGCTAACTCTAGCCAATTAATATGTTGGAAAGATATCATATGATCCTTTCTTGGCGCTCGTAGCAACAAACCATAGAAAGGATTTTTTTATGTCCATTTATCATTTAGTCAGCGAGTCTGTTTGCAAAGGCCACCCCGACAAACTAGCCGATCAAATAAGTGATGCTATTTTAGACGCCGCTTTAGCTGAAGATAAAAACTCACGGGTAGCAGCTGAAACTTTAGTAGCAAAAAACTTAATTGTCCTTGCTGGCGAAGTGACTACTAAAGCTAAAATTAATTATGAACAAATTGCCCGAAAGGTTATAAAAGACAACGGCTACCTTGAGCCGGAATGGGGTTTTTCGGATAAATCGCGAATTATAGTTGATATTCACGAACAGTCGCCAGAAATAGCTTTAGGCGTTAACAAGCAGGCTGAGTCTTTTATAGGAGCGGGCGACCAAGGTTTTGCCTATGGTTTTGCCTGCAATGAAACAAAAAACTTTATGCCACTGCCGATAGAGCTGGCTCATTTAATAACCAAACGAATTGACCAGGCAAGAGAACAATCGTTAATAGATTGCTTAAGGCCCGACGGTAAATCTCAGGTTACAATGAGGTACAAAAATGGCAAGCCGCATTCTGTTCATCATGTTACGGTAGCCGTTCCGCATGATCCGTCAAAACAACTGCCGGTCTTACGATCAGAAATAAAAGAAAAAATTATTGCTCCTATTCTTGAAGAATACAATTTTAAAATGCCAGGGGCGCAGAATATTGTCATCAACGGCACGGGAGTATGGCACCAGCCAGGGCCAGCCTCAGATGTCGGCCTGACGGGCAGGAAAATTGTGGTTGACACTTACGGCGGGGCGGCTAAAGTCGGCGGCGGCGCATTTAGCGGCAAAGACCCTAGTAAAATTGATCGTTCGGCTGCCTATCTTGCCAGATATTTAGCCAAAAGCGTAGTTGCCAGCGGCCTTGCCGACAAGGCGGAAATTAGTTTGGCATATTATATTGGCGCCAAAGAAGCTATATTTCGTAATATTAACTTGTTCGACAGCCAAAAATACCCGTTAAAGCATATTGATGATTTTGTAAGAAAATTAGCCGGTACCGAGGTAAAAAGTATCATCGACTTATTTTCTCTTGATTCAATTAGTTATCTTGAAACAGCCCAAAACGGCCATTTTGGCAAGCCAAATTTCCCTTGGGAGAAAATCATAACCAATTAACTAGGCTTAACTATTTTTTGCTATACTATTGAAGATTAGTAGCAAATAAACAGGGCTTTAAGATTAACTAGCATGAAAATAATTACCAAAATAACTAATACTACACTATATAAACAGCTTGTCAATAATATCCATTATCTTGTTTGGACTTTAGGGGTAGCCAGTATTTTTGGCAGCCTTTACTTTAGTCAAATTAAAGATTTGCAACCATGTAATTTATGTTGGTGGTTACGAATATTGCTATACCCAATTGCTTTTATCATGTCGGTGGCGATTATTAGGCAAGATTATAAAAGTGCTTACTATATGGTTTTGTCGTTATCAATTCCTGCATCGCTGCTCAGCTTTTATCATAGTCTATTACAATGGGGCGTAATTAAAGAGGCAGAGGTCCTTTGCTCGTCTACTGCTGCGGTACCTTGCGACAAGCCAGACTTTTTATTTTTAGGCTTTATAACTATACCCTTTTTAGGGTTTGTCACTTCTTTGGCAATTACCCTATTAAGCTTGCTGGCTATCAAGAACTCTCAGCAAGACTAAATAATTTTCGCTAGTTGCCAAACAGCTACTAAACTAGGTCTATTTTACTTATTTAAAGACTTAGAGTATTTTACGAAGTCAATGTAGTTGTCAATGGTTGTAACAGTAACAATCATTAAAACCGGTCCAATAACTATACCAAGGAAGCCAAACAAGCCAATACCGGCAAACACCGACATCATAAGCAGCGCTGAGTCAAGCCGAGCCGTTTTAGGTACAAATTTTGGCCTTAATACATTGTCAATATTCGTTACAATAAGAATGTGCCCCAGGATTAACAATAATCCTTGCCAGATGTGACCGGTTAAGATCATAACTACCCCCATTGGTATAACAATAATTCCGCCGCCAAGCGGGATAATCGACAGAAAAGTTATTAGCACGAACCAAAATATGAAAAAGTCCACGCCCACCATTTTTAGCAAAAGGGCATCTACAAACCCTTGGGCAATTGCAATCATAAATTGGCCCTTAACCATAGCAGTGGTCATGGCACCCATCTTTGACAAATACCTTTTTGTCGACTGATCACCTAACGGATTAAGGGTGTGAATAATATCGAAGATTTTCTGTTGATTCTTGAGAAGCGATAAAAATACAAAAATGAATAATATTGATTTGGTAATTAACGAAGAAAGTCCTCCAGCTACGCCTGTCAGCATTGAAATAGCAGACTGAGCAATTTTTGATGCATTTTCTTTAAACCAATCACTAATTTGATCTATCTTAATTGTTTCTGGGCCTAAAGAAGGCAGTTTATCGAGTTCTTGGTTAGCATTATTAATTAAATTTTGGACAGTATTATATAAACCCCCGCTGCCTTTTGCTGCTTTTTCAACAATATCTGCCAGCTGGAGTGCTTGATCTACTGTAATCACTACTAATATAGCCACTGGTATTGCGACTGAAAAAACCACCAAAACAAATGTCAGGCCGGCCGAAAGGCCTGTTTTACCGTTTGTCTTTTTAAGTAGCCATAAAAAAATAGGATTAAACAAAAAAGCCAGAATAGCGGCCAGGGCTATGATCACAAAATAATCACTTAAAAACCACAAGGTGAATAAAATGGCAATTATAACCGAAACTATTAACGGAAGTTTGTATTTATTAAAATCTAAATTATTTTTTTGGCTGGCCATTGTTGTTAATAATAAGTTACACTAAGCTTTTTCGTCAATCTTTTATTATCTATTAATATTGTTATTTTATGATTTTTATTGTATTATATTTTTAAACAAGGATCCCAAACAATGGCCAAGAAACCCCTCACAGCAATGTCCAAGCAAGAATTAATTGAAGAAAATAAACTACTTAGCAAGCAGTTTAAAGAACTATCAACCCAAAAAACTAGTCAAAAAACAGGCCGGTTAAAAAAATGGCTGAAGGCTGGGACGATTTTTCTGCTGGTAGTAGTGGCGACGCTTAGTTTTGTTGCGCTGAATTTATCGTTCTGGGTTAAAAGAACCATAACCAACACCGATCAATTTGTAGCGACAACCCAGCCGCTAATTTCAGAGCCGGCAATTACCGAAAATATTTCATCTAAACTTACCCAAGAGCTTTTCAGTAATATAGATGTTGAAGCTAGGCTTCAGCAGAATTTGCCTGAGAATATTCAATTTTTAGCCGGACCATTAAGTTCACAAATAGAAGGCTTCACAAAGTCGCAAATCAACAAAACTCTTCAATCGGACCAGGCTCAGCAAATTTGGACAGAAATACTACGAACAAGCCAGTCTACCATAATTGCCTACCTAAGAAACGATGCCAACAGTGGTGTCATTACTGTCAATAGCTTATATAATTATGCCAACCAAAACCTTGATAATTCCCAAATTAGTTTTCTGCTAAACAAGAATATACCGCCAAAAATTGGCAATATTCAACTTGCCGAAATAAAGGCCGTGCCCCAGGCAAGAACTTACCTTAAATACATCGAAAGAACCCCGCAAGTGATTGCTTTGCTATTGATTGTTACGATAGCCTTAGCGATATTATTGTCTAAAAATAAACGAAAAACTGGAATAATTATGGTAAGTATTTTGTTTATTACTTCTCTATTCATGCTTTTATCTGTCAAAATAGGCGCCGACCAAGTGAGTTCCTTAGCGAAACCAGAAAATAAAGACGCAGCAATTGCGATATATAATACTTTTTCTAAATCTATGATTTCTCAAACCCAAGGTTTAATCTGGCTGCTAGGGGCAGTCTTGCTGGCATTTATAGTAACTTCAAAATCTGCTATATCCTTAAAAATGAAAACGATATTTAGAACCAACACCGACAAAGCCTTAGGTAAAATATTGCCTCAGTTTAAGGCTCCAAATATATTATTAACAATTGAACAGAACCGCTTTATTGTTGAGCTAGCACTGGTAATAGGTTGTTTTATTGGCTTTGGCCTAAGGATACCACCCACCAAACAGGGAATGATAAACTCGATCATATCGAGTGTTATAGCCATAATCACTGTAGAAATTATTGGCAGCACTGCAAGAGTTAGAAACCACCAAAAGCCATAATTTTCGGCAGTGATATACTTAATAAATAATGAATAATTCTAAAATACCATCATGGGTACTTAGATTGGTCATAGGGATATTTATCTCTTGCTTGTTATTAGTTTTTTCTATTTATACGCTCTGGAAACTGTCAAACATTGTAAGTATTGTCATAATTGCCCTTTTTCTATCATTTGCTTTGGAGCCTTTTGTGAATTACTTAGTTAATAAAGGTTGGAAAAGAAATATTGCCTCGCTTACTGTCATCTCTTTGTTTGTTTCGCTAGCGCTAGTATTGGTTATTGGCATGGTGCCGCTGCTGATTGACCAGCTGGGCAATGTATCTGACCGCTTGCCAGAGTGGAACAATCAGCTAAACCACTATTTAAACAGTTGGTTTGGCATTAATGTTGATGTTGAAGACATTTATTCAAGTTTAAACGACAGCAATGCGCTCAGCTCGGTGGGGCTCAACATTGCTAATAATGTTATTGCAATTAGTAAACAGTTAATTTTTGCTTTTATTCAAATATTTTCTATAGTCATTTTAACTTATTACTTCGTGGCCGATGCACCAAGGCTAAGAAGAATAATCTGTTCTTTTCTGCCGCCAAAACAGCAAAAGTTCTTGCTAGATACTTGGGAGGTAGCAATTAGCAAAACGGGTAATTTTATGTATTCTAGGAGCCTTTTAGGTTTACTTTCAGCTCTTTTCACACTAGTTGTGCTTCTAATTTTAGGTGTTCCTTTTGCCTGGCCATTGGCTCTTTGGATGGGTGTTGTTTCTCAGTTTTTGCCGGTTATTGGTACCTTTTTAGCAGCTTCACTGCCACTGTTAGTTGCTTTTATTAATAGCCCGCGGGACGCATTTATTTTATTGATCTTAATTATTATTTATCAACAATTTGAAAACTATATTATCGGGCCAAAAATTACTTCTCATACTATGGAAATGCATCCAGCCGTGGCTCTGTTGGCAGTGCTGATGGGGGCAACTATTGCCGGAGTAGTCGGAGCTTTAATTGCCCTGCCGGTTGCGGCAATTATTCAAGAAATTACCAAGGCATACATAACAAGACATGAACTTATAGAATCTAAGTTATTAAAGCACTCAGGGAAAAAACCAAAGAAAAATCCTTGACATATGTCTTAAAAAAAATTACATTGAAGCTATTAATTAAAGGAGGCTTTAATGGCAACTAAACAAGTAGAAGTTTTTGAATTTGACGAAACTTCTAAAAAATCGTGGTGGACTCTTGTGCTGGGTGGTGTGGTATCAGTTCTTTTTGGATTCGTGGCAATGATTTGGCCAGGAATTACCGTAGGCGTACTGGCGCTTTTGCTGGCAGTGTTCTTGGGCGTAGTCGGTGTTTTAGATATCGTCAAGTCATTTAAAAGATTTAGCCACAGTTTTATGTCGGGCTTTATTTCACTGCTCCTGGGTGTTCTTAGTGTTGGGGTTTCTGTTTTTCTTTTAAGCAGAGTCGGCAGCGGCTTAGCCATTGCTACCCTAGCCCTTTTGGTGGCAATAAGCTTTATTGTCAGAGGTGTCTTAGGTATGATACTGGCTTTTGACGCTTCTCAGTCATCTTCAGGAACCAGATGGATGAACGGTATTGTCGGCGCCCTTGCAATTGTCGCTGGACTTGCTATTGTTTGGTACCCAGTTAAAGGAACACTTGTATGGGTATGGGTCGTCGGTTTATTCTCAATCATAGCCGGAGCTTTCGAAATAGCTTTAGGATTTATGGCAAAAGATGCTCTTGAAAAAGATAATCGATAAATAAAAAATTACTCAAAAACCCGCCGCAATAAAACGGCGGGTTTTTTATATATAGAAGTAAATGCTACAATATTGCCATGCAGATGGTGCTTATTCTTTTAATCTTACTTGCCTGTTTACTAGCGGCTATTCTAGCTATCCAAATGCGTCATCATACCAACCATTCTAAGGTAGAAAAAAAGGTCAACGATTTTCTAGAGGAACATTTAGAAAATCATAAAGCCAAAAAAATTACCAACGGTCGTAAAAACACCAAAAAAAGTTCAACCTAATGACAATTGTATTACTTATTTTAATCACTATATTAATTATTTTCTTGGCAATTATTATTTTTTTGCTTGTCCAAAAAAAAGCCCAGCCCACCAATGAGACTGCTAGCTTACTTAAGCAAGATTTAAATCTTATTTCTCAAGATCTGCAGCATTTAAAAGATAGCCTGAACGAAACCGTCAACGATCGGCTCGACAAAAATAACGAAATGATGCGCCAATCTATTCATAAACAATTTTCAGAAAGTTCAAAAATAATTAGTGAAGTGTCAACTAGACTAGCTAAGCTCGATGAAACTAATAAAAGAGTGGTCGATGTAGCCGATGAGCTGAAGATGCTTCAAAATGTCCTGCAAAACCCTAAACAAAGAGGTGGTTTGGGCGAATACTATTTAGATACTGTTCTAGGGAATGTTCTGCCGCCCGGAGGCTACCAACTACAATACAAATTTAATGACGGTCAAATAGTCGATGCCATCATTCGTCTCGATAAAAACAGAATACTGCCAATAGATAGCAAGTTTAGTTTAGAAAACTATAACCGGCTAATAGAAGAGAAAGAGAAGAATAAAAAAGAGCAAATTGCCAAACAGTTTAAAATTGACCTAAAAAATAGAATAGACGAAACAGCCAAGTACATCAGGCCGAATGAAAATACCCTAGATTATGCTTTTATGTTTATCCCCAGCGAGGTCATATACTATGATCTTCTAGTCAACCAAGTTGGTACTACTAACACCAGTTCGAGAGATTTGCTGGAATATGCTTTTCGCGACAAAAAAGTAATAATTGTTAGCCCAACCACACTCCTGGCCTATTTACAGACCGTTGTCCAGGGCCTGCGGAGCCTACAAATAGAAGAACAAGCCAAGGATATTCAAAAAAGAGTCTTAGGCTTATCTAAGCACATTAAATCTCATGAATCTTTTATGCAGAAGCTGGGCAGTAGCCTGGGGACAACCGTCAATCATTTTAATTCCGCCCATAAAGAACTGCAAAAAATGGATAAAGATGTGGTAAAAATAGCTGATAGCGACCCTAGTGTTGAACCACTACTGATTGACAAGCCAAGCGATTCTAATTAGCTTTATGTGTTTTAAGTAAATCAAGCACCAGCGCCGCTGACCATGAAAAGTCAGGAGACCCTAGCCCCTGGCCGGTATGAGGATTATAATATTCCCAAATGCCTGATTCTTTAGCCAGTTTAATGGTTTTATTAATTAACTTTTCGGCAACTTCTTCATACCCGGTGTTAAGCAAGCCATCAATTATCAGCCAATTTGTATTTAGCCAAGTTGGGCCTTGCCAATAGCGGTTTTGATCGAATGTTCTAAAGTTGCGCGGGACGCTGGGAACAGGATATCTAAGCCAAAAAGAATGTTCATTGGTTAGTACTTGGACTAATTTGTCTATATGGTTTTTATTATTTAACCTAGCATAAATGGGCAATAAACTGGCAATTGTCGGCGACCGCATTGTCCGCCCTGTAACAAAATCTCTCGATAAATATACGGCATAAGTTTCATCCCATAGTTCTTCTAAAGATTCTGCAGTTTTTTGAAAATTACTTAAAGTTTCAGGCTTAATTTTAATTCTAGCTTCCCTAGCTAGATCTTCTAATATTGCATTGTTTCGACAAAGAATTGAATTAAAGCCAATATCTTCAATAGCAAATAACTGCCTGTGGAGTATTTTGTTAATATCGTAGCGTTTTTTTCTAAGCCTGGTTACGGCATCCCAAAGCATCAAAGCATCTATATTAGTCATTCTTTGCGATGATGAAAGCCGGCGCGTATCCCTGCGGGCTACATTAATAAACTTATCTATCTTTAAATTTTCAATTAAAGCTATCCATAGCGGACGGCTGTGTTCTCTTAGTTGATCCATCCATGGCGGAGTATTATCCATGCCGGTTTCGTAAGGGTTAATTAGTATAGCCAGCCCAGTTTTATGCGGATCTCTTTCGCTGTAAATCCATTCATGATATTTAATTAGCTTTGGTACTAATTTTTTGTAAAATTTTGGCGCTTGTGCTTTGTTTAATTTTGCACCTACCCGTTGAACTGCTTCGGCTAAAACTGGCGGTTGTGTAATGCCAGATGTAGCCACAGAATCAGGAGAATTTCTCGAAACCCATGACCGCCAAGCGGCTCTATCAGCCGCGTACTCAGGGCTGCTATCAAAAATCATGTGGGGCATCATACCGTTATGCCACTGTCCTTTAAAAAGCTGGACCAGCTCGTCGGATGCCCTGGCAGGATTATAGTGGGCAATACCAATAGATATAAAAGCGCTGTCCCACAGCCACTGATGCGGGTACAACTTGCTAGAAGGCACGGTGTGGGTTACAAAATCGTTATTAACTAAAATTTTTTGACACTCTTCGACTAAATCTTCATTACTGATTTCGTGCCCGTCCATAATTATTAGTATAGCAATAATTTATCTATAATTTGTAAATGACAGTGGAAAATCAAAATCAGTCTGTTTCAGTAATGCAATAGCTGCTTGAAGCTCGTCTTTTTTACTGCTTATAACCCTAATTTCTTCTCCTTGAACCTGCAAATTTAATTTTGGCGCTTCGGCTTTTAAAAGTTTGGTTATCGTTTTAATATCATCTGGTTTCAGGCCTTTTTTAAAAACAATTTTTTTAACAATAATTAATCCGTTTGCAGCAGCAGGCTGGCTAGTGTCTAGAATTTTTTGGCTTAGACCTCGTTGGGCCAGCTTTTTACGATAAATATCTAGAGCAGCATCTACCTGGAACTCATTTTCCCCTTTTATTGTTATTCCGTCTTTGTCGCCAGATAACCATTCTATAGAAGTCTTAGAATTTTTTAGGTCATATCTATTAGCGAGCTCTCTTTGGGCTTGATCATAAACATTGTTCATTTCTGATTTG
>CAZJDP010000005.1:2134-11521 GCA_964544805.1 uncultured Candidatus Saccharibacteria bacterium | reverse complement strand
TTAACTATATAGTTTTATCTTGCCAATCTGAGAATACGATGATAATTAGCAAAATAAGGCCTACCATAATAATTATTTGGTTTTTAAAGGCTTTTTTTAGCCTATCGTTTTGCTGCAAGTAATAAATTAAACCAATACCGTAACTTATTACAGTAAGTATTAAAGCAATTTGCGGAATGTTGGTATAAAAAATTACCCAGTGGCTTAAAATCCAGGCCATTACTGCGCCGAACCAGGCCCATAGATCGGCTAGCTGTTTGATGTATTGTTCGTCGAAAACACCAAGGAAATGCCTGGCCGAAACAAAGCAAATTAGCCAAACTGCAACAATACTTATTAGCACGCCTGCGTCTGGAAGTGCTTGATAGAACGCTATCAAACTTATAGTTTGGGCAATTAAAGCCTGAATAATAACCGGAACTTGCTTAGTCTGTGGTTTGAGCCAGACCAGCCAAACAATATAAAGAGCTGTCCAAATTAATTGAGTAATAAGATTATTGGTTGAAGCCATGAAAGACAGAATAGACAGGCCGACAAAAATATCTACCAAATTAGACCTAATATTGGCCAGCCAATATCGCGGCTTAACTGTAAACATCCGCCACTTTGCTAGAAAGATTAAAATTATAGCCAGTGGCATAAACTGCAAACGAACTAAGACAAACACCAAAATTGGCAACAAGACATTCAGCCCAACATATAAAAATTGGGTAAACCCAGATTCTGGCCGAATATTTTTAATTAGCTTGATCTTCATAATCTAATCTAGCCGTTTGGTCCTATTACTACAATAAAGTCGGCTGTATAAGGTGTTAAGTCCATTCCTTTAATATCTTTAACTGCTTTAGTATTAAAGCGAAGCTCTAAATATCTTTTTGTATATTTCTTAACACCGTTTGTCTTGTCTACTAAAGTGGTAGTTGTTAAGTCGCTATTTTCGGCATCGGCAACCTGAAGCACATTATAGCCGTAGCTTTTTAGTTCATCGGCCCGCTTTTTAGCGGCCCCCGGCCTGTTAGAACCGTTCAGGACAATTACCGTCGGCTGTTCTTTAATAATAAAGCCGTCTACCAGTTTAGATCTTATGTATTGTTTTACTTCTGAGTAATCGTTTACTCCGGCTTTTGGAATAACAACCGATTGATCGCCAATTCTACTGGTGGTGACAACCGCTTCGCCCTCCATGGCTAAATCGACATTTTTGATGTTTTGGGTTTGAATCTGCTTAGAAAGTTCATAAAGACGCATAATGTCACTTAGAGCAAAGTTGGTTTGCACCCTGTTGCCCATGGTATCTAGTAGCTGCGAAACTTTCAGCGGGTTAGAAAAGGTGCCAAGTGACAAGACCTTGTCTTTAATGCCGACAATAACTTTTTGCTGATGCTCGCCGCGGTCAAAATCACCCCTGGCAGCACCGTATCTAGATCTGGCATAGCCAAGCGCCGTTGCACCGTCTAAATGACTAGTACCGGCAGGCAAGCTAAGTAATTTTCGGCCAACATACATGGTTGGGTCAGTATATGGTTCGTCTAAAGTAACATCAATACCGCCAATAGTATTAACTGCTTCTTGGAAGGCAGTAAAATCAATCATACCGTAGTAGTTAACTTTTATACCCGTGTAATCTTCAACTGTTTTTTCTAAAGTGTCTATACCGGCTTTTTCAGCTGCTTTTGTATCTTTCGGGTTTTTATATAAAGCCTGAGATTTAGCGCTGCTATAAACAGCATTAATTTTCATTGGCCATAAGTCTTTTGGCTTAACCCAAAGATCTCTTGGCAGGCTTAAAAGCACAACCCCGTTATTGATTGGATCGACACTCGCAATCATTATGCTATCGGTGAGTTCCCCGCCTTCATGTGTTTCGCCGCCTTTACCGGTTAGTAAAATATTAACCCGGCCGTCACCTTCTCCGGTTAGGCTGTTGGGGTCTATTTCTTTGCTAAAAGCAACTGAATCGCCGCCGCCGCCAAGAGCTTTATTGGCATTCCACCAGGCTTTGCCAAAAATCCAGCCTGTTACTAATAGGGCGGCTATGACAGTAAAAGCAATGGTTCTAAAAATTGCTTTTTTCTTTGAGATTCTTTTTTTCTTGATATTGCCTGTTTGCGAACTTGGCCGTCTAGTAATTACAGATGGTGGCCTATAATTTAGGCGCTGGCTATTACCTTCTGAAGAAAATGATTGATAGCTGCTATTAACAACTGCACCTGTTGGATTTTGTCTTTTAAAACCCTCAGGCTTATTAAAATCACCTAGCTTGCTTTGGCTTATCTTGGCGCTGCCTTCATTTGAGCCTGTAGGAGTTATTGATGGACGGTTTTTATTATTGGCAAATTTAGGCCTACGAGGTTCCGAAGACAAAAACCCATCTATTGATCTATTATTACTATTCTTTTGCATCGTAAAAACTAATTGAAATTATACCATGACTTACTCTTACTTAAATAAATTTTTATGCAAAGAAACTTAACTTAGCTTTAGCAGTGTATAATAGTCCATTGATGCAACCAAACAACCAACAAAACAATCCAGAAAATAGCCAGATTCCGCATAGTCCGAATAACAATGGCCGAACGCCCGGAAACCAACCAGTTTACCCAGAACCTAACAGAGGCGTCCTTAACAACAATAGTGGCGAACCAAAATTTGCAACTAACAATCAGCCTGCTAACAAGAAGAAAAAAGAAGATGTTAAAAACGCTATTTATACAATTTTACTGTTTATATTAGCGCCAATTTTTGCCATTTTTATTATTGTATTTGTTCTGCAAAGCTATATTGTCGACGGCTCAAGCATGACCCCAACCCTTGAAAACGGCAACCGGGTCTTTATATATAAATTGCCAAAAACAATGGCAAAAATTAAAAAAGATTTTTATATTCCATCAAGGGGCGAAGTAATTGTTTTTAAAAAACCTAGCGAACCAGAAACCCAGCTTATTAAAAGAGTTATCGGCTTACCCGGAGAACGGGTGGTCGTTAAAGATAATACAGTCCGGGTTTACAATGCTGAAAACCCAGATGGGTTCGACCCCGATGCTGGCACTGTTTATGGTCCAAATTTGGCTCAAACAGATACGGGCAGCCAAATTACTGACATAATTGTGGGCGAAAATGAACTATTTGTCATGGGAGACAATAGAACACCAGGCGGATCTTTAGACTCTCATAGTGGGCTTGGCCTAGTGCCGGTTAATAATATTGTCGGCAGGCTGTGGGTAAGGTATTTTCCGCTTAATGAAATAACTTCGTTTCGGTAGTAATTTAAATTTATTATTTATTTAATCTATTTATTAAAGACTGCAATTGCTTTTCGTCTTTAAAATCTAACCTTAGGTATCCTTTGCCTGTTTTTGCCTGTTTTATTTGCACTTTATTCAGCCCAAGTTTTTTGGCAATAATCTTTTCCGTGGCATTGAAATTTTTAGTGGCAGTATTTTGAGCTAATTTATTGTTATTTTGTATAGTCTGCGATGTTTGGCCGCTTTTGTATTCGCCCGCCAAGCTTTCGGCTGCCCGCACGCTCAGCTGGTTTTTTAAAATAGCAAGATATAGTTTTTTTTGCTTTTCTGGATATTTTTCTAGAGATAAAAGCGCCCTGCCGTGACCTTCGCTAATAGTGCCGTTCTCTATTGATTCTTGCATAACAAGCGGCAACTTCAGCAAACGGGCAGTATTAACCACAGTTGTATATGCCTTGCCCAGCTTTTTGGCTATATCTTCATAGCTTTGTTGGTAGTCTTTATGCAGTCTGTTTATAGATACTGCAAATTCTATGGCGCTAAGATCTTGCCTTTGCACATTTTCAAGTATTGCCAGTTGCAAATGCTCGAGCTCGTTGACATTTTTAATTATTGCCGGAATTGTATTCAGCTGGAGCATCTTGGCTGCGCGCCACCGTCTCTCTCCGGCAACTATTGTATAACTATTTTGTTCAGTTTCTGTAACTATAATTGGCTGCAATATCCCCTGTTCTTTTATACTCTCGGCTAATTTTGCTAACTCTAAGTCATTAAATATTTTGCGGGGCTGATCTGATTTAGGAATGATACTTAACAGAGGTAACATGTGTATTTTGTGTTCAGAATCTGTTGCTACTAAGTCAAGATTTACTCCTTTTGGAACAAGGCTTTCAAAATTTGTACCCAATCCTTTAAGCTTCGACACGGCTTAGCACCTCCTTTGTAACATTTTTATACGCCTTAGCCCCTTTAGACCATTTATCGTATTTATAAATAGGCAGCCCATGGCTAGGGGCTTCTGCAAGTTTTACATTTCTGGGAATGACTGTTTTGAACACTAAATTTTCAAAAACTTTATCAATTTCAGCTTTGACTTGGGTACTAAGTACTGTACGGGAATCGTACATGGTCATTAGAACGCCTAAAATTGATAAAGACGGGTTGACGCTTTGTTGTACCTTTTGAATTGTTCCAATAAGCAGACCAAGACCTTCCATTGCATAAAACTCGGTTTGCACAGCAATTAGCATATACCTAGATGCTGCCAGCGCATTTACAAAAAGCAAGCCTAAACTAGGCGGACAATCTATTATTATATAGTCATACCCTGCTTGCAGTGGAATTAAAAACTCTTTTAAACGAAGTTCTCTGTTTACTAACTTTGTTAAATTAATTTCGGCCGATGCAAGTTCAGAATTAGCTGGAATAATATCTAGGTTTTTAATATTAGTAGTATGTCGTAAAATCTCGAATGGTTCCTCGGCCAGCATACCGCTCATAATAGACTTTTCTATGTTGCTTTTATTAATACCCAGCCCACTAGTGGCGTTACCCTGCGGGTCAAGATCTACCAGCAAGACTTTTTTATTAAACTTATCGGCTAGAAAAGCAGCAATATTAATAGCGGTAGTTGTTTTTCCTACCCCCCCTTTTTGATTTACTACAGATATGATTGTACCCATTTTTGTATTTATACCTTTAATATAAGATTAGCACTTATTGGCCAAAAAGACTAGGCCTCTGGCAACTAGGGTTATCTTATGTTCTTGCCTTGACACCAGGCGTGCGATCCGGCAGCAAATGTTCCACCACTACTAACAAACTGTACAGATGTAATTTGAGCGGTAGTATTGTAGTAGCCCCCAACACCACTGTATCTATTTGAATTTGTATTAACTGGCTCTACCCCGGCAGCCGTCCAATCTACTACCTTGTTAGTGTCAGCAAAATTAGTAATTTTTAGATCGGCCGAGAATGGATTTGTGCCTGTTTGGGTTCCTGGTAGCTGTATTTCGCTATCCGATGCATCTTGCCAATCAACAGGTGCGGCTGCAACAATTCCGTATGCATTCCAGCCATAGGCTGCAGCGCCGGTATCGTTGTTGAAACGAACATAAACCATATTAGCCACACTTCTACTTTTAATATCTACCCGACACTCTAGGTATTCGTAATTACCATTTAACGACACGCTAATAGTAGCAGATGCAGCGCCCAAGGTAGTTTCACCGGCTACTCTGGTGGTTGAACAGTCACTCCATGTACCATTTTCATAACATCTACTTTTACCGTCTGCAGAGTTATAATACGAGCCGCCGTTAACACCTGCTGGATCTCCAGTCGTATTCTTGGTATCAAGAACAAGCAGCGTGCCCGTTCCATCGGCAGTTGCCGAACCTATTCTTACAATAGCACCGCTTGTATCAACACCAAAGAAATCAGTTCCGCCGCTGTTTTTTATTGAAAGTGCGGTGGTGGAGGTTTGTCTAATTTCAAGGCTTCCGTCGTTAGCAACCCTAAAGACATCGACCGCATTTTTTTGAAGAGTAATCAGGTCGCCGCTAGCACCTGTCTTATTTATGTATATGCTATCATTTGTTGTCGAATCTGTTTGGGCAGCTCCGCTTGCTAGTCTTATGTAGCCGCAGTTATTGCTATTAGACAAACAAACCGTTCCTGCTTCATCTGGCAGTGTAATGTTACGGCTAGCTGTAAGATTAGAGGCAGTCGACAAGTTAATTCTAAAACTATTAGCAGCTGTTGCATCATTTAACTGAATAACCCCGGCAACAGGAGTTGCTGCATCATTACCAAGTATTAATTGACCACTAGAATTAAACTGAGAAATGGCTACCCCGCCGGAGTTTTTGAGCTGCAAAAGATCACCGGTAGGCGAAGCATTAGTATTCTGCAAAGTCAGAGTAACACTTGAAGCCAAGGCAGTGGAAACAATTGTTCCTGTCGTCGTTGTTTGAACCAAAGAATTATTGCTAGAGACATTGTTAGCCAGTCCAGTTGCTGCTAAGTTAAGGCTGGAAACAATTTGGCCGGCTGAGTTTACAATTGTTGGTGCTGATCCGCCGCTAAGCTGCCATTCTTGCAAATTACCAGACTGGCTGGCTGTTCCCTGAACAACAAGACCTTTATTGGCATTGGCATTAGTATATATAAATACTTGTGCCGCCGCATCAGAAGTGTTTGGCGTATTAATTGTTAGCCTGTTCTGGGCCGAGGCAGTATTGATACCAAGCCATTTATTTGTTGAATCTATATATAATGAATTAGAGCCAATATTTAAGTTATTATTTAGTGTCATAGTCGAGCTGTTAAGAGTAATGATATCTCCTGAAGCATCGCCTATAGTTGTATTGCCATTAAAGCTAGCTGCGCCATTGGCTGTTAAAGAACTGTTAAACTGATTTGTTCCAGTAAATATTTGATTAGCATTAAGCAGAACAACATTACCAGAGAGGCGACCATCGTTAAGAGTGCCACTAGCTATGTTCGAGGCATTAAGGCTTGTTAAATTAATACCAGATAAACTTGGCAAGGCGCCACTAGCGTTAAGCTGGACTAGCTGACTAACACCGTTGAATGTATTACCGGCTAGAGTAACGCTAGAGGTTAAGCGGGCATTGTCTAGCGTACCACTTGAAATATTAGATGCATTTAGGTTGGTTAAATTGACACCGCTGAGAACTGGCAAGGCGCCACTAGCGTTGAGCTGAACAAGCTGGCTAACACCGTTAAATGAATTGCCAGCAAGAGTTACATTACCTGACAGTCTTGTATCACTTAGTGTTCCCGATGCAATGCTAGTAGCGTTTAAGCTGGTAAGGTTTGCTGCGTTAAGAGACGGCAAGGCGCCACTAGCGTTAAGCTGGACTAGCTGACTAACACCGTTGAATGTATTACCGGCTAGAGTAACGCTAGAGGTTAAGCGGGCATTGTCTAGCGTACCACTTGAAATATTAGATGCATTTAGGTTGGTTAAATTGACACCGCTGAGAACTGGCAAGGCGCCACTAGCGTTGAGCTGAACAAGCTGGCTAACACCGTTAAATGAATTGCCAGCAAGAGTTACATTACCTGACAGTCTTGTATCACTTAGTGTTCCCGATGCAATGTTGCTGGCATTAATATTAGTCAAATTGACTCCACTAAGGGCTGGAAGCTGACCACTAGCATTTAGTTGAACTAATTGGCTGACACCGTTGAATGTATTACCGGCTGTAGTAACATTAGTATTTAACCGGGCATTATCTAGCGTGCCGCTAGTTATGTTGCTAGCGCTTAAGCTAGTCAAGTTTGCACCACTAAGAGCTGGCAAGGCGCCGCTGGCATTTAATTGAACTAATTGACTAACACCATTGAACGAGTTACCAGCTAAGGTAACGCTAGCAGAAAGCCTAGAGTTATTTATAGTACCGCTAGAAATATTACTACCGTTTATACTTGTTAAATTCGCACCTGACAATGCTGGTAATGCTCCGCTGGCATTCAACTGAACTAATTGATTGATACCGTTAAATGTATTTCCTTGGGCCGTAATGTTTGTAGATAATAATGAATCGTCTACTTTTCCGCTTGTATTTAGTTGTAGTAACTGGCTAATTCCGTTAAACGAGTTACCAGCTAGGGTAACATTACCCGAAAGTCTGCTGTCACTTAAAGTTCCGCTAGCAATGTTCGATGCATTTAAGTTGGTTAAGTTCACAGCGCTAAGAGCTGGAAGCTGACCGCTGGCGTTAAGCTGAACTAGCTGACTGACACCATTGAATACATTGCCGGCTGTAGTAACACTAGAGTTTAGGCGGGCATTATCTAGCGTGCCGCTAGTTATGTTGGTTGCATTTAAATTAGTTAGATTGGCGCCGCTAATTACAGGTAATGACCCGGAACCATTAAGTTGAACCAGCTGATTTATACCGTTAAATGTATTGCCGGCTAGCGTAACATTACCAGACAATCGAGTATCGCCGATTGTACCTGTTGCTATATTAGATGCATTTAGGTTGGTTAAGTTACTACCACTAAGGGCTGGTAAGGCACCCGAACCATTTAACTGGACAAGCTGATTAATGCCGTTAAAGGAATTACCTAAGACGGTAATGTTAGTAGATAATAATGAATCGTCTACTTTTCCGCCGGCATTTAATCTTAGAAGTTGGCTGGCTCCATTAAATGTATTGCCAGCTAAGGTGACATTGCTAGATAATATAGAATCACTTAGTGTTCCGGTAGTTATATTAGAACCACTTAAGTTGGTTAAGTTTGTTCCCGATAAAACTGGCAATGCACCAGAACCGTTTAACTGGACTAATTGATTTGCTCCGTTAAAGCTATTGCCAGCCAAGGTAACATTACTTGATAGGCTGGTGTCGGCAATTGATCCGCTAGTTATTTGTGCGCCATTAATATTCGTTAAGCCCGATCCATCACCAGTTATAGCCCCGGCAACGGATAATGTTCCTCCAATTTCTAGTGCGCCGCCGTTTTGCTGCAAGTGCAAGGTTGTAGTGCTATCAATATTACCGTCAGAAATTGTTGTACTTCCTGCACCAATTACTACACCGCCTAAGAAATAACCCTGGAAGAATCGATTTGTTTGGCTGGAATAATTAGTAGCTGTGGCGCCAATATTTTGCACTTGATACTTGGTAACAGTAGCACTGGCGTCATAACTAACTGCCGGCGATACAACTAAATTCGTGGTACCGCCGCCAGAAACAACTCTAGTGTAATAATCTTGGCCGGCATTATTAATAAAGATAACATCGTTATTGGCAAAAACTGCTGTTGTTGTAATTACATTAGTAACATTTGTTCTTGGTGTTGGTTCTGTGTTTGATACTGTGCCTGTTGCAGTGGCTCCAGCTACCAAACTATTATTAAATGTACTTAAGCCAGTTACTGTTAACGAGCCAGTGGTCGATACATTGCCGTTATTATCAACCTGAAAAGCGTCGCCCGTACCAACCGTTAGTAAGCTATTTGGCGTACTATCACCTATACCAACATTGCCACTGGCTAGCACAGTCATTTTGGTCGTACCGTTGGTTATAAAATTGAGGTTATTATTGTCGTTTGTTCCTAGGAAAGCAGCCGCACCAAAACTATTTCCGTTTTGAATAAAGGCTTG
>CAZJDP010000005.1:0-2034 GCA_964544805.1 uncultured Candidatus Saccharibacteria bacterium | reverse complement strand
TAAAGAATAATTCATCGTCATTTTGCAACGAAGCAGTAGCATTGACCGTACTGTTTTGCACTTCATTAGCTAGCTTAACTTTATTTATTATTGGGTTGCCTAAGGCTGAGCCGCCCAGTGAAGACCAAGCGGTTCCGTTGTAGCCTTCGAACACCGCGCCAGTCCAGCGAATGGTTCCAGCTGTTGTGCTGCTAGAATTACCAACCGTAATTCCGCTGCCAACAGTTAAGGCGCCGCCTATATTAGTATCTCCATTGTTGGCGACGGTGAATTTATCGCCACCACTGTTTTGTAGCTGCAATAATCCTCCAGCTCCAAGCTGAGATATTCTTATGGCAGTATTTGCAGATGTGACATTTTGGACAGATCCAGGTGCTAATTGAGCCAGACTACTGGCGCTAATTGTGCCAGAGCCATTTGTTAGGCTATCGGCTTGATTGGCCCTTAGGGCAACTGGCACAGCAGTGACTTTCATTCTTGGAGCCATCTCCCCATCTCCGTTAATATTCATGGTTAGCCACTGCTCTTGGCTCCAATCTATGCCACTAAACGGATTTACTGAACCCAACGAGACAGATACATAGCCATTTTTTACAGTGACTGTTTGAGTTTCGTTCCACTGAGAAGTCGGGCCGGCAACGGTATCGTAAATTTTAAACTGAATACTGTAGTTGCCATCAGCAACCAAAGCACCGCTGCTTTTTAAGATTCTAGCCTGAAAATTAATGTTGGTGTTAGGAGCAGCACCAGCCTGTTCGCGCGTATATATAGCTTGAAAAACAAGAATCAAAGAAGATAAAACAACAAGAAGCAGGGTTAGAACCAATAGGTTCCCTTTCCCTGCTAAATTGGCAAGTAGCGTTAAACGCTTAATGCAACTTCTAATCATGTATTTTTGTTTTTTATTTTTGTTTGATCTGTTTGTTTTTTATAGATCAATACTAGTGTACACCTGTAATCTGTTAAAACACAAGCATTTAAGGGGTCAAAATAGTGTATTTATACACAAACCTTTTTATACTAGCCATATAATACTAGTATTACATTTAAACACATATTAACTTCTTAGGATATTGCAATATAAATACATAATTTCACTAATAAACTAAAAACTAAGCTTTTGCGCGTAACCTAAATAGTGCATATATAGGCTAGTACCAGTTCAATGTTTAAGGTTATTAATTAATGTCGTAAAATATACTAATTTGGTCGAATGCATAGCTGTCTGTCAGATAAGAGACACAGGGATACATTGAAAAATATAAAGTAGCTACCCTAGCTAAGTGATAGCCCTCTTTATATAAAAACAATCATCACAAAAAACTCTAAATAAAAACACACGACCTATTTTTTTATTTAAGTTACTGCGAGCAAGCTTAAATTTTTATGGTCGTGTGTTAAATTAGGTGGTTTTTATGTTTTTTTGTTTAATGATTGTTTTTGTTTTTGTAATTCTATTATCTAGCTTATGTTTTATTATTGCAAGTACTTTGTATAAAAAAAGTGCTCAGCTTATCCACACCCCTGTAATAAATTGACGGTTTTGTTCTACCAGCCACCGCCACCGCCTCCGCCACCACCGCCGCCGGAAAATCCACCTCCACCAAAGCCGCTGCCGCCGGAACTACCTGGTGCAGCAAATGAAACGCTACTTGCTTCTGTGAATCCGTTGATACTTCCAAGTAAGAGCCCGGTATTAAATGTCGACCAATTACCTTGGTACCAATCGGGCGGCTGGCTATAAATATCTTTGAAGCTGTTAACCCACTCGACTTCTAACCCAAAAATTATGGCATAAGGTAATAGTTTTTCGAATAGTTTAATTTTTGTACTATTTTCGCTCGCGTTACCATACTCTTTAGCGCCTTCAGGAGTCTGCAAATACTTAAGCCTATCGGCTTCGGCGAGCTTTATATATTCCTTTAAGCCTAAAAGATACTCTTTGGCCTCTGTTCCCTGGGCCGATTTTGCCGGCATAATGACAGAAGCAAGTAAATTAAAGACAATTAAACTAAACCCTAAAGGCAGCAATAC
>CAZJDP010000004.1:0-12387 GCA_964544805.1 uncultured Candidatus Saccharibacteria bacterium | reverse complement strand
TGTGCGTTTATCCCTCTCTCTCCGCCAAATTCATAAAAACTGGTAAACTTATACTTATGAGTCAAATATACTGCAGTAATTGCGGCCAATTAATACCGGTAAATTCAAATTTTTGTAAATATTGTGGCGCTTCTCAGCACGGAGAAGATGCATTTAAATTTAGAGCCACTAGCGAGCCAGTTCCAGACACCAAGCAGTCGCCTAACATAAATGAAACCCATAAAGATACCATACCCCGCTCAAAACTTAGCCCCTCTGTTATTTTTATTTTTTTGTTAAATTATATAAAAGTTTCTTTTTTACTTTTTTTGCTGTTAATAGTCGGCATTATTATGGAGCCTGTCATTTTTAGCCTGGTGACGATCCTAGCACTAATTGTTTTAGCAACTATTGCTTTATGGGCATACGGCAATTTTTGGTATGAGGTAACTGATGATGGATTGTTTATAAAATTTGGAATAATCAACCAGAAAACCATCTCAGTACCGTTCGACCAAGTTCAGAATGTCAACATTGAACGATCTTTAGTAGACAGAATGCTTGGGCTGGCCAGAATAAGCATAGAAACAGCCGGCAGCGCCGTGACCCAGCCTATGCAGGTTATTGGCGGTTACACAGCCAGATCTGAGGCTTACTTGCCGGGATTAAATTTAAAAGATGCAAAAATTTTACACGATATTTTACTAGATGGAAAATTAGACGGAGGGGTATAAATGCAGGAATCAATTTTTACTAAAATTATAAACGGCCAAATTCCTTGCCATAAAGTTTACGAAGATAAACTAACCTTTGCTTTTATGGATATTAACCCAGTTCAACCCGGCCATGTACTTGTTGTGCCAAAGGCCCAAATTGATCATTTTGATGATCTAGATGACGCAAGCTACAAAACAGTCTGGGATACAGTTAAGAAAATCGCCAAAGCCCAAAAAAAAGTTTTTCAAACTAAACGAATTGGTCTTCAGGTAGTTGGTCTAGATGTTCCACATGCCCATGTTCACCTTATACCGTTTAACACAGTCGAAGAATATAGATTTGTACCGCCAAGCCAAGAGCCTAATCACGATGAACTCGCCCGAAATGCTCAAAAGATTAAGGATAATTTATAATGTCGTCCGTTGTAATTGCTTTCATGTTCTCGGCGGGAGTAGCTGTTTGGATTTACTCTAAGCTAATGAAGTATACAGGCAATAACAATAAAAGCAGCTTAATAGCGGCGGCCGCGATATTTATTTTTAGCTTTTTTGTATCTTGGGCTATTTTTAGCTTTCTGACCGGCATTGGCAAATAATGAAGATAGTAATAATTTCGGTTGGTAAGAAAAATTCACCCGAACTAGATATTCTAATAAACAATTATCAAAAACGGCTTGCCTTTTCAAAAAACATATCTTGGCTATTTATAAAGCCCTCTCCCCTTCCCGCTTCCGAGGCTAAAGAAAAAGAATCAGCAGAAATTATTAAAAATATTCCGCCCAAAACAGTTGTTTGGCTATTGGACGAAACGGGCCGGCAACTTAACAATGAGCAGCTGGCAACTGAGCTTGAAGAGGCAATGCAACAAAAAAATAATTCATTAAGAGTTATTATTGGTGGCCCTTACGGTGTAAATGAAAATATTAAACAACGAGCTGACTTTGTTTGGAGCTTGTCAAAATTAGTTTTACCACACCAGCTGGTTAGACTTTTTTTAATTGAGCAGTTGTACCGCAGTGCTGAAATCTCTAAAAACTCCGCTTACCACCATGTCTAGACGCAAATTATAGCCATATAAGATTTAAATTTTTCTATAACTAGCCGTATCGTGCTAGAATATTTTTAATGAGTGGTGGGGACAACGATCAGCTTAAGTTGGCAAGAGCTATTGCGCTGGCCAGAAAAAATGCCGGCTTAACGCAGCAAGAACTTTGCGCTAAAGCAAATTTATCTTATAGCACGCTAGCCAAAATTGAACGAGGCGCCATAAAGACCCCTAGTGTATTCACTGTAGCGGCAATTGCCGTGGCTACTAACACAACCGTAGAAAAACTAACCGGCTACAAACAGAATTCCGTCGCTCCAGAAGCTGCTAAAGATTACAAAACTTCTGTAAATGGTATAAAGTTTGTTTATTTTGATGTCAACGGAGTTTTGGTGAGATTTTTCCAAAGAGCGTTTACCCATATTGCCGCTGATACAGGCGCTCCGGTAGAGACAATAGAATCAATATACTGGCACTATGACGATCTAGTATGCCGGGGAGAAATCTCAATTGAAGAATTCAATAAAGCACTTGCCAGCCGAATTGGCATAGATAAAATTGAATGGCAAAAATATTACCTAGAGAATGTCGACCCCATAAAAGAAATGATAGATACCCTTAAATGGGCGAATGAACATTATAAAATTGGCCTGCTGACCAATACAATGCCTGGGCTTGTTCCGGCAATGATCAGCAATGGTACCCTGCCCCAAGTTGATTATAGTGTCGTGGTCGATTCATCTGCTTACAAAACTATTAAACCTGAGCAGAAAATATTTGATATAGCTACCGAAAAATCTGGTGTTTTACCTAAAGAAATTCTTTTTATTGACGATAGCCGTCAAAACTTAATGGCTGCCGAAAAAATTGGCTGGAATGTGCTTTGGTTCGATGATTACAGACCATCGGAAAGCGCCGCCCGCATACACGAATGGCTTCACTTTTAGACACTAAAATTTGAAAACTTAGACAGTTCCCTATCTGTTTTAACTAGCTTTTCTTGTTCTTCTGCTAATTTTTCTTTTGTTTGATTGACTATATTTTTAGGAGCATTACTAATATACGCTTTATTAGCCAGCCTATTCTGCAATGATTCTATAATTTTAAGCTGAACACCCCGTTGTAATTTTAACTTCGTAACAAAAGCTGCGGCCGCTTCATAGTCTATATCGAGCCAGCAAACAATTTTGGTGTTTGTTAAGTGCACTCCCCTGCCGTCTTCAACCTGCTTACAGCCTGCAAGCCCGGCTAGCCGGCTAATTAATTCTGAATTTTCTGTTATGAATGAACTCTCTTTAAAATATAATGTTGGTTTTTTTACAGCAACTTCGGCAATAATATTACGAGTTTCAGCTACCAAATTTATTACTTCAGCAAAAGAATCAACAAATGTCTTTTTGACTCCGACAATCTTTTTTGGCCATTCCATTGAAATTAAGTCACTTTCTTTATGCCAGCCAATAGTCTGCCAAATTGTTTCTGTCAAAAACGGCGCAAATGGATGCAACATCTTTAGAGTGTTATCTAACAAGTGGGCAAGGAGTTCTTTATTTAAATCAGACTTAGAAGCTTCAATATACCAATCGGCTAGATCGCCCCAAATAAAATGGTATAAAGAATTATAAGCCTCCCCTACCCTGTACTTATCCATACTGGCATTAACTTTATCTAAAGTTTTGTTAAAGCTGTTTGCTATCCAATGATCGGCTGTAGAAGTAAGTTTGTATTTATTTTCATGTGAAAATTTGTCTTCTATGACGCCTTCTATGTAACGAGATATGTTCCAAACCTTGTTGCAGAAATTTCTGGCCCCAATCACTTTTGATTCTTCGTATGGCATGTTATTACCGGCACTTGTTCCGGTCAGCAGGCCCATTCTAAGAGCGTCTACGCCATATTTATCGGCTATTCCTAAAGGATTTACCACATTGCCCTTACTCTTGCTCATTTTAGCCCCTTTGGGGTCGAGAATCATTCCATGAAAGTAAACAGTCTCAAACGGCGCTTTGCCAGTCACAAAATAACCAAGCACAATCATTCGACTTACCCACTGCTGTAACAAATCTATGCCCGTTTCCATAAGCTGGTTCGGATAAAACTGCTTAAAATCGTGTCCGTCCGGGTAGCCAAGAGTAGCAAAAGGCCACTGGCCGCTAGAAAACCAAGTATCAAAAACATCGGGATCTCTTTTATAAATTTTTGTGCCAACTTTAATCAGCTCTTTTTCTACTCTTTCGTCAAAAATCCAATCGTTTTCGTCATCTACATTTTGAAATGCCGGTATAGGTATTCCCCAGGCAATCTGGCGGCTTATATTCCAGTCTTTAATATTTTCAAGATACCTAATAACAAGGTCTTTTTTACTGTGTGGCAAAAAGTTTATTTCATCTTTTTTTAACTTTTTAATTGCTGGAGCAGCTAACTTTTTCATATCTATAAACCACTGGTCTCTGATCATTGGTTCAATTATTGTCTTGCATTTATAACAGTGGCCGACCGAGTGTGTGTAGTTCTTGGCATTAACCAGCAAGTCTTTTTTGGCCAATTTGTCTAGTACTGTTTGCCGAGCGTCTTGCACGGTTAAGCCAACAAATTCTTTGGGTGCTTCGTGGCTAATTTTTCCTTCATGGTCAATAACAGATATTCGAGGCAAATCATGCCTCTCGGCTACTTCAAAGTCATTTGGGTCATGGGCTGGAGTTATCTTTACCGCTCCCGTTCCAAATTTCTTATCTACCATATCATCGGCAATTACCGGCACTTCTCTGTTAGTTAGCGGTACTTTAACAGTTTTTCCAATGTAGTCTTTGTATCTTTTGTCGCTTGGATTCACTGCAACCGCCGTATCGCCAAGAAGGGTTTCCGGCCTGGTTGTAGCCACAGTTAAATAACCGCTGCCATCTGTTAGATTATATTTAATTTCCCAAATTTTACTTTTAACTTCTTTGTACTCTACCTCTATATCGGCAAAGGCAGTTCCGTGGTAAGTACAAAAATTAACTAGTCTTTCACCCCTGTAAATAAGCTTTTCATCCCATAATTTTTTGAACGATGAATATACCGTTCTTACAACTTGGTCGTCTAAGGTGAATGTAAATCTAGACCAATCTACGCTGGCCCCCAGCCTTCTAAACTGGTTGGTCAAGTTATCTCTGTTTTTTTCTACAAATTTCCATACTTGGTCATATAGCTCTTCCCTGGTATAGTCAAACCGGCTTTTACCTTCTTTAGCTAACTGTTTTTCAAACACAACCCAAGTTTCAAAACCAGCATGATCAGCACCGGGTAAGAATAAAGCTTTTTTGCCCATCATTCTTTGTCGTCTAACAATTGTGTCTTTCAGGGCAATATCTAGGGCATGGCCAATATGTAAATCGCCGTTGGCATTAGGCGGCGGCATTAACGCAATATAACTATTTTTATGGTTGCCTTTTTTTGGAACAAAAGCGCCGCTTTTTTCCCATAAATCATAGATATCTTCTTCGAACTGGTTAGGTTCGTATACTTTTGAAAGTTTCATTATTCTCCTAATATTGTCGTTTTCTACAATCATTTTACAGGGATAATCCCTATAGCGCAAAGGCCTCAGTTTTCATGTGAAAATTACATTTTTAAATTAGGTTCAATGCTAAGAGTTTTAGGATCGTCTGGTTCAGCATTTAGCATAGCTTTATAACAACCTAAAGTAGCAATCATTGCCCCGTTATCTGTGCATAAATATGCAGGAGCATAATCTATTTCTATTGGTAATTTACTTCTGAGTACGCTGCGAAGCCTTTTGTTGGCTGCCACGCCGCCAGCAATGACAACTGTTTTAGGGTTAAATTCTTTAAATGCTTCTGTAGTTTTATCTACAACAATATCAATAGCAGTTTTTTCAAAACTAGCGGCAATATCATTTTTTTGAGTTTGATTTAAAAGACCAGGTAACAGGGTAGAGCTAAGCTGGTGATTGCCGCCGGTTTCAGCCTGAGCCTTTCTGAGCACGGCTGTTTTTAGGCCAGAATAACTAAAGTCGTACTTGCCCATAAGTTTAGGTTTTGGAAATATATATTTGCTATCATCACCCCGTTCAGCCGCTATAGATACCGATGGACCGCCGGGGTAGGGAAGCCCGACTATTTTGGCTACTTTATCAAATGCTTCGCCAATAGCGTCATCAACAGTTTGTCCTAAAACAATATAATTAAAATGGCTATGAAAAATTACCAATTGAGTATGGCCACCGCTGACAATTAGAGCCAACAGGGGAAATTCTGGCTTTTGCTTATTTAAAAAATTAGCATAGACATGGCCTTCGACATGGTTAACAGCATACAAAGGTTTGTTTTTTATAATTGCCAGGGTGCGGGCTGTTAAAGTCCCAATTAATAAAGAGCCAGACAACCCCGCTCCGTAAGTCACAGCAATACCATCAACCGCATCCCAGCCAGCTAAATTTTCATGTGAAAATTCGTCTACTACCTCTGATATTAGCGGTATTATATATTCTAATTGGGCTCTGGCCGCTATTTCAGGAACTACTCCTCCGTATTCGGAATGAACAACCATACTAGAGGCAACTTTATTGGCTAGCAGCTCTGTTCCATTCTTTACAATTGCAACCCCAGTTTCGTCGCAACTACTTTCAATACCTAGTATAATCATCTACATAATTATATCTAATAAGCCAGTTTTAGAAATAATTTTCACATGAAAATTTAAGCGGGGAACCATGAATTCAAGAAAAGTTGTTAAAAAAATAATCCCAAAAAGAGTTTTTAAAACAGTTGAGCCGTACGGCCATTTAGCCGAAACTATTGTGCAACAAACAAAAAATAAATTCCCTGCAAAAAACCTGCAAATTATTGGTGTTACAGGTACTAACGGCAAAACAACTACTGCCTTTATGATTCATAAAATGCTTACCGAGGCTGGTTACAAATGCGGGTTGATGACTACCGTTGCTTACGGTGTAGGTAATAACCTTAACGACCAGATAGCTCACATGACAACAGTGTCACCCGGTTTATTGCTGGATCGCGTTAAAAAAATGAAAAAAGAAGGCATAGATTACCTTGTTCTAGAAACTACTTCTCACGCACTGGCCCAATATCGTGTTTGGGGTATTAAATTTTCTATAGCCGTAATGACCAATTTAACTCATGAACACCTTGACTACCATGGAACATTCGAAAATTACCGCAATGCCAAAGTTAAATTGTTTAAAATGGCCAATAAAAATAAAAAGGGCCTAAGACTAGGTGTAGTCAATGCCGATGATCCAAATGCAAAATATTTTTTAAAACCCATCAAAAACAATTTAAGTTATGGTATAAATTCAGGAGATTTAAAAGCCGCTTTTGTTAAATTAACGCCAAACGGTTCTTCTTTTACGGCTAGTATTAAAAATGAAACATACAACATTAATTGCCATATACCAGGCAGTTTTAATGTCTACAATGCCTTGGCTGCAGTGGGGGTCGGTCGAGCCCTAGGCCTTGGTAAACTACAAATAGAACAGGGAATTGCGGCTTTAGAATCTGTCGAGGGCCGAATGACAAAAATCGATGAGGGCCAAAACTTTAGCGTAATTATTGATTTTGCTCACACGCCGGATAGCTTTGAAAAACTATTTGCAGACTTAAGACCGGTGGTAAAGGGCAAGCTTATAACGGTTTTTGGATCTGCTGGCCGGCGCGACGAAGCAAAAAGACCAATTCAAGGTGAAATAGCCGGCAGATACTCTGACGAGGTAGTATTAACCGAAGAAGATGACCGCGATATAGACGGCCAGCAAATTCTTGAAGAAATTAGCCAAGGAGCAGAAAAAGCCGGAAAGATTCTAAATAATGATCTATTTCTTGTTCATGACCGTAAAAAGGCTATTGAATTTGCCCTTAAAAGGGCAGGCAAAGGCGACACTGTGCTGCTACTGGGCAAGGGACACGAAAAAACAATTGAAAGATCCGACGGCGAACACCCCTGGGACGAAATAGAATTAACTAAAAATCTACTTAAATCACTAAAGTAATTCCTGCTATTTTAGCTTATTTATTTGCTATAATAAGCATAAGTTTTAAAAATGAAAAAATATGGCAGTATATAAAGTAATTCAAGACATAGAAGCAGAAGACAAACTCCTTGGACCATTGACTCTTAAGCAGTTTATTTTTGCAATTATATCGGCCGGATTTATTTTTGTGGCCTTCATGATTGTCAGCAAAACGGGACTTATATATTTAGCTATTCCATTTTTGCCGTTTATTATTGCTTTTGGTGTGTTGGCGGCACCGCTTAGCAAGGATCAGCCGACCGACCTATGGCTGGCTGCTAGAATTAGATTTTTACTTAAACCCAGAAAAAGAATTTGGGACCAATCTGGCATTAAAGAGTTAGTTACTATAACAGTGCCTAAAAAAGAAATTAAGCAGCTTACTAAAAATTTATCTCAGGGCGAAGTAAAAAGCAGACTGGAGGCGCTGGCAGATACTCTTGATAGCCGCGGCTGGGCAGTAAAAAATGTCAGCCTTAGTAACTACCAAAATCCGGCTTTTGCCTATGCTTACGCTGGCGGCGAAGACAGATTAATAGATCCAACTAGTCTACCGTCTGCTGTAGAAGACACAACAATTACTAATGCTGATGATATCCTTGATCCGTATAATAACCCGACAGCTCAACACTTTGAAGAGATGGTACAGGCATCGACCGCCCAACACAAAGCCCAGGCCGTTCAGCAGATGCAGCAAGCCATAAACCAGTCAAGCCAGTCGTCCTTCACAAATCCTTCGGCAGACGATATGCAGGCGGACGGTATTTCAGCAAATTCTAAGCCAAAAGATTTTTATTTTATGCATGAACCAGATAATCCTGAAGATCCAAACGGAGTCGTGTTTAAAGAGCAAACTATAGCCCCAAAAAGCCAGCAACAAGAAGAAAATAGCACAAAAGAAGAGCTGGCCGAAATTGAAGCAGAAGACAAAATACTAGAACAACTCCATGCAGCCAAATCCCAAGATTCATTTTTTAACCCCCACCACAAGACTATTAAAACCCCTGAACAAATAGAAAAAGAAAACTTGGCTCGCAGGCAAGCCGAGGCCTTAGAAGAACAATTAACCAAGCAACAAATGACACCAGCCGCAAACCCTGTTAATATGGAGTTAGCTCAATCCAATGATCTCAGCGTAGATACTATATCGAAACTGGCAAACCGAAAAAAAGATGACGGAGTTGTCGAGGTAGATTTACGCTAGGGTGGCGAGAACTCATTATGGATCCAAATAATCAAGCAAACCAACAGTTAAATAATGCACCCGGCCAATTACCGTACGGGCAATACACAATGGGCAACCAACCAATGGCTGCCCAGCCAGGTTTTGCTCCAACTAACACACCCCAACTGCCTAATGGTCAAATTGCACCAGTTAAAACTAATCCTAATAGCACCCAAAATACTTTGCTTATCAGCGAAATAAGAGACGGAATTGTCATTATGAACGATGGTTCATTCAGAAGTGTTGTAATGCTTAAAAGTATTAATTTTGACCTGATGAGCCCGCAGGAAAGGGAAGGCGTCGAATACGGCTATCAAGGCTTCTTGAATTCTTTATATTTTCCAGTCCAAATTTTTGTTAGATCTCAAAAGGTAGATATTGGCCCCTACATTCAAAAACTAGACAAAATTCGCACCGAACACGACAATATGCTGCTAGCGCTTTTAATGGAAGATTACATAGGTTATATGGCAGCCCTAGCTGAACAAACAAACATTATGGACAAAAAGTTTTACCTGGTTATTCCATTTTTCCCAAGCGCCGACGCTCAAAAAGTAGTTCAAGCTAGCAAGGGTTTTCTAGAAAGTATTTTTGGCAAAAAAGAACAAAAAGTAGTAATAAACGAACCAGACCTTGAGGCTGCTAAAACCGAACTAAGAGACCGCACCCAGGCAGTACTTTCCGGTTTACTACAATGCGGTGTCCAGGGACTGCCCCTAGATACTAATGAACTTATAGAGCTTTATTACGATGTATACAATCCTGATACGGCAACCAGGCAACAGCTGAAGAATTTTGATGATTTAACCGCACCAGTAATATCAAAAGGCGAGGGAATGGCTTATCAACCCAATTTAGAAAGAGAGATGAAGTAGCTGCTATGGGAATTTTTGGTAAAAAACAACCTCCGCTCGACCCCGTAGCGCTGGCCGAACAACAAAGACAGCTAGAGCAGCAAGAAGTTCAGGCCGCTTTTCAAAAAGGAATAACAGCCCTTAGAGATTTTATTGCGCCAAGCAGCATTGAATACCAAAGTAATTATTTTCAACTTGGAACAAGATATGCTCGAACATATTATGTCTACGGCTACCCTAGGCAAATATATACCGGCTGGCTGAGCGGCATGATCAATATTGACGAAGTAATGGATATGAGCATTTTTGTTTACCCGGTTGAAAGCCAGGTAGTGCTAGAGAATTTGCGCAAAAAAGTTGGCCAGCTAGAGGCCGGTCTGCAAATTGATGCTGAAAAGGGAAGGGTTAGAGACCCCGCCAAACAGGCCGCAATTGTCGATGCCGAAGAGCTTAGAGATAAACTCCAAGTTGGCGAAGAAAGATTCTTTAGATTTGGACTGTATTTTACAATTTACGCTAGCAGTTTAGACGAGCTAGATTTTATAAGCCACAAAGTAGAATCTATGCTTGGCCAGCAACTAGTATATTCTAAACCGGCTACCGCCCAGCAAGAACAGGGGCTAAATAGTACAGTGCCTCAATTTTCAGACCAGCTGCAAATTAGGCGCAATATGAACACCGGGGCAATTAGTACTAGCTTTCCATTTACCAGTGCCGATTTAACAGATGACCACGGCATTCTTTATGGAATAAATATGCACAATAGCGGGCTAGTCATATTCGACAGGTTCAGCCTAGAAAATGGCAATAGCGTGATTTTTGCAAAATCTGGCGCCGGAAAAAGCTTTACAGTTAAGCTAGAAGCTTTAAGAAGCATGATGATGGGAACCGAAATATTTATTATCGATCCAGAAAATGAATATCAAAGAATGGCCGAAGCAGTCGGCGGAGCTTATGTAAAGCTTAGCCTTAATTCGCCAACCCGAATTAATCCGTTCGATTTACCAAAAGTTATCGATACAGAAGAAGCCGACAATGCCCTTAGAAGCAATTTAATAACCCTGCATGGATTGCTAAGGTTGATGATGGGCGGCGCCCAGGCGCAGATACAGGCAGGCGGTATGAACACTGCACCTGCATTAAGCCCGGTGGAAGAGGCCGATTTAGATGCAGCCTTAATAGAAACTTATGCCAAGGCCGGCATAACCAATGACCCGTTAACCCATACAGCCACACCGCCAACCATTAACGATCTTTACGACACCTTGCTGCACATGGGCGGAACAGGCCCTCAGCTTGCCCAAAGACTACGAAAATACACCAGCGGCACCTTCGCCGGTGTCTTTAGCCAACAAAGCAACATAGATATTAATAACCCGATGGTTGTCTTTAATGTCCGTGATCTAGAAGATGAACTGCGTCCGGTGGCCATGTATATTGTACTTAATTTTATCTGGAACAAAACAAAGTCAGACCAAAAAAGACGGTTGCTAATTATTGACGAAGCTTGGCAGTTAATGAAATACGAAGACAGCGCTAATTTTATGTTCAGCCTAGCAAAAAGAGCTAGAAAATATAACCTTGGTATAACCACCATTTCTCAAGATGTCGAAGATTTTATGGGATCCCGAATGGGCCGGGCAATAGTAGCCAACTCTTCAATGCAAATACTGCTAAAACAGTCACCGTCTGCCGTTGATGTACTGGCCGATGTATTTAAACTTACCAGCGAAGAAAGAAAAAGGCTTAGCCAGTTCCCGGTAGGGCAAGGACTGTTTTTTGCCGGGCAAAGCCATGTTCATATCCAAATTGCCGGCAGCCCGACAGAAACCAGTTTAATTACTACCAACCCCGAACAAATTAAAGCATTAGAACAAGCCGGCCAGATACCGCTTACCCCAGAAAGCTCTGGCGAAATCTCATACCAGCAATAAGTTATCAAGTTGATGAGTTAGCAAGTTAGTGAGTTGGCAAGACTTGATAACTTTTTAACTTACCTACTTGTTAACTTAAAGTCAGGGTGGTGCAGCGGATATAACCGCCGCCTTTAGCTAGCTCAGTCATTTTTGGCGATACTGTCTTTAGGCCTCTTTTTTCTATCTGTTCTTTTAAGTCCGGCGCATTGTCGCTCATAATTACTGTTTCGCCGGTAGATAGTAAGTTGCAGGCAAAACCGCCTATAGCTTCTTCTAGTGAAACTTCTATTTTATCTATGGGAACAGCCCGCATTTTTTCTTGGCTTTTTGGGGTAAAAGCCTCCGGGCACCAGGCAATAAGTTCTTCGTTGATAACCGACAATGCTAAATCTATATCGTAAAAAAAGCTATCTTCCCAGCCTGTGATGCTGTTAACTATTGGTTTTTTACCGGCATCTAAGGCTGGTACAGTTTGCAGGCTAACAACTTCTCTGGCAAATGACTTTTTAATATACTCATGAGCGGCCAAATCTGTTCGGTACCCGTAGCCGGCAAAAATATATTTACCGCACACCAGGGCGTCTCCTTGGCCACTGAATCTAATATCTTCCGGAAGAC
>CAZJDP010000003.1:0-15519 GCA_964544805.1 uncultured Candidatus Saccharibacteria bacterium | reverse complement strand
CCTTAAAAAAACTAGCAATCTAATAATTACATTTTGTTTCTAGGTGGCAGATTTTTTAGTAATTTCAAAATCTGCCTCTTTTCCAACAAATCTGTTAGTGCTTCTATGTTCGTTAACATAATTAATAGGATTCTGGTTTTTGGAATTAGTATATTTTTGGACGCTTTTATTTAAATATAAATCTCGGATTTGTTTTGGCGCAACCTCGCCTATGAAATAGGCACGATCTGATACTGTATCTTCTGCTTTCTTCCATTTCTGCACAAGATAAACTTCCCTAATAATTCCCCTGTAAACTGCACAAGCAAGTGCAATTGAGTTAGCTCTTTTAATATCTAACCTCCAGTATTTTCTGGTTGCTTCATAGAGTATTTCGGAATTCTCTTTATTATCTAAATATTTTTGGTTGATGTTTATAAGAATAGCAGGCTCTAAGAACAGTGCGGGTTTTGCTTGGTACTTAATAGCAAGTTCTTGTAGCGGGGTAATGCCTTTTTCGTTAGATTCGTAACCACCAACCAGATTATCTAGACCGTGTATTTCTTTAAGTAAATCAATTGCAACAGATTCTATTAACAATGCAGTTTTGTCGTCTAGGCCGTGTCTTAATATAATTGTTTCTGGTTCAAGCCCTGCTTTTTGTATTTCTTTTATCCTTTTGATTTTATTGCTGTATGTTATGCCTCCTTCATTATTTGGCATTTTTCCAGCATCATTACTATGGCTAAATATCCGGCTACCTTTACCTATACCCACATAAAAATACTTCCCATCCCTTGGGTCCTTCAGTAGATACACATAGCTTCCTATTGCTTCAATAACACTTTGATTAAGCTTTTTCATATTTACATTATGCACCATTAATTGCTTGATATAGAAATATAGTAAAGCGCCGCCCTCCGCAACTCCCTCAATAGCTTAGTTATGATTAATTCAAAATAATATTCAATATTGAATTTGCTAAAATTATTATATGAGCGATACTGTAACACTAATACAATTAAATGATACGCTTGCAAAGCAGACTAAAGATATTTCAGAAATTATGTAGTCTTTTATGCAGCAAGTTAGTGAACAGTTGGTAAATGTTAACAAACGACTAGATGAATTAGATAAATAATTCGATCATTTAATCAATGCTATAGACGGATTATTGGTCGAATAGATAAATACGAAACCGAACTAGCGGCAAGGGATGCAAAAATTGATCGTTTAGAGCGCTCGATTGAGCAAATAGCTAAAAAAACCGGCACGCATATGCCTTTATAATTACAATAAAAAACAGGGGCAGGGGCCGATTGTTCGGCCGCCCCGCACACCTGTCGCAAATAAGGTCCGTCGTCTACAAGCGTAATTAAAATATTATTAAAAGAAAACTATTTACAAAAAGTCAAAGAAAGTGTAAAATATATTTCATTGAGGGTAGACACATTGTATGACAATGTTTCTGCCTTTTTTTATTTTCAGTAAAATGAGGAGGAATAAGTGAACTATCAATCTGGTACTACGGCAGCTGCCGGGGTAAGCGTGTCTGCAGCTGGTATTGCTGTTTTACCCGCAACTGGCGAGTCATCTATACTTAGCTTTGTAGCCATAGGGGCAATTGTCACTGGTGTAACTCTTGTTCTTTTGCAAGCAACAGTATACATTTACCGTTTGCTTAACCGTTAGGCAATAGGCAATGAATGCAGTAAAGTTACTGGTTGCTATATTTGTCGTCAACCTGTTTGCTATTGCCGGGGCAGTTTATGCTTTTGCGCCTACATATAATTCGTATCAAAACTTAGAACTAAAAAAAGTTAGTATCCAAAAGCCTAATTCCGACATGCCGAATCTAATTATTGGAAAACCTGTTAGGTTGATAATTCCCTCTGCAAAGATAGATATTGGGGTTATAGATGGTTCTTACAATTCTGTAACGAAAAATTGGACTCTTTCTGATGACAAAGCTCATTTTGCCCTAATGAGCAGCGAAGCGAACAATATGGCAGGTAATACATTTATATACGGCCATAACTCCAGAAAAGTTTTTGCTCCGTTATACAGGGCCAAGCTTGGCGATATAGCAACTGTAAAAACCGGTAATGGCAAAACATTCAACTATAAGTTGCTCTACACCAAAGAAGTAAGCCCTGAAGATGTAAGTGTTTTTGAGTACAAAGGCAAATCTATTTTAACTATTCAAACATGCAAGGGAAGCTGGTATGACAAACGGAAGTTATTTATTTTTGAATTTGCAGGGGTAAATTAAATGTTTGTAACTATTCTTTTGGCTGTATTTACAGCCACGGTAGTAGTAACTGCAATCTATAGCATGCTTTCATTGATTGGATCTAGTGTTTATGATATAGATTTAATTCAGCAAGCAAAAAAACCAACATTTGTTTCAAAAACTAAAATTAGAAGGTACCGGCCATTAGTAAGCATTATTATTCCAGTTTTCAATGAAGAGGTTGGCATACAAAGATGTCTGGATGGACTGGGTAAAATAAAGTATAAAAAAATAGAGATAATAGTGGCGAATGATAAATCTACAGACGCCACCAAAGAGATTGTTAAGAATTATATTAAAAAGAACCCAAGCAGGAATATTAAATTAGTCTGTAAAAGAAAAAATGGCGGCCGCGGTGCGGCTATTAATTTGGGAATTAAACATGCCAATGGCGAAATTATTACTGCGTTCGATGCTGATTGCGTGTTTGATAAGAACTCTATACATAAACTGGTTGCCCATTTTGCAGATGATAGGGTTGCTGCTGTTGCAGCAAATGTTAGGGTTATGGATAACGGAACGGTACTTAGTATGCTGCAGAAGCTGGAATATTTGATAAGCTTTCGTTCTAAAAAGTTCAATACCATAACCAACAGCGAATACATAATAGGCGGAGCAGGTGCCAGCTATAGACAATCGATTATGCAAAAAGAACGGGGTTTTGACGAAAGCATGAAAACAGAAGACATTGAGTTTTCCATGAGAATCGCGAAAAACAACGGCGCTAAAGCTAGATTGATTTATGCAAGCGATTATTTAGTACATACCGAACCAGTACCAACCTATGCAGGGCTATTTAAGCAACGGTATCGTTGGAAGTTTGGCAGTTTGCAGGCTTTATATAAAAACAAGTCGTTGGTTCTGTCAAGAAATATTGACCAAAATATTTTTCTTAGCTGGGTAAGGCTGCCTCTTGCTGTTTGGTCGGAAGTGATGCTCTTGCTTGAGCCGATTCTTTTTAGCCTTTTTGTGTACATTGCACTTGTTGGGAAAAACCCATGGTTATTCATTAGCGCCTGTATGGCTTATGCGGTAGTAGCCTGGCTGGCAATTTGGTCGGACGAACATTATTCATATGCCACAAAGCTTAAGCTATCTTTTTTGGCGCCCTTTATGTACATAGCATCTTTTGTAATTAGCATAATACAAGTTCTTGCGGCATTTAAATGTATAACCAGTTTTGCATCCATTGTAGGAAAAATCAAAGTAGATGGATCGTATGCATCAACTGAAAGATTCAAAAATAGCCTAGAGGCAAGTGTATGAATAATGAATACTTACGAATTGTTATTGATCGTTTAAAGTCGGCATACTTGGTTATGCCTGTTTTGGCCATTTTATTAATTTTAGTATGGGTTAAAGCCATCGCGCCGGCAGAAAGCTTGCCGTATGACAAAGTATCGGCCAAGCAGGGTAATTTATTAGAAAATTCAAGTTTTGAACAATGGCAGAACGGCCTGCCTGAAGGTTGGTCGGTAACAACACCGGCAAATTCGGTTGCAGAATATAGTGTAACAAAAATATCGGGCCAAATTGATGGTTCGGGTTTATTTGTAAGTATCCCCAGCCTGCAACGAGGGGTAGTAGAAGTCGGTTCGCCAATAATAACAGCCAGCCCGAATAGTGCATATTTTTTTAAATCTTTTTATAAAACAGATACATCAATAAGTATTTTTGCTAAGTATTATTACCAAAATGGCAGCAATAGCTACAAGCTTCTCAAAGAGTTGCCAGATTATGATTACGACTTGTCTAGTATGAGTACGGTTATACAGTCAGAGCCATCGGTTAAAGCTTTTCAGATTATGATAATGGTTAATGCTAGTGGTTATCTAGAAATGGATTCAGCGTATATTATTCAAAAAAAAGATCCAATTAACCCCGTGGCGGCCATTGTCAATAATGACAGCCTAATAGATTGGGGCATCAAGCCTGCCAATTACCCGAAACCAGATTTTTCTTTCGCACCGCAGCCCCGCCCGGTAATAATTAAACCAATCGAAGTAGACTCAAAAAACTGGAGATCGTCTTGGATACCTGCACAGCCTTATGAACTATATAATTTTTCTTTCGATTATGATGCAACAAATAACATCGGGGTTTGGGTAGATTACCAAAAAAACGACGGCAGCTTCTTTTCTTGGAAAATATCAGATATACCACCGTGCCCCCATAAAAGTAACAGCTCGTTAGAAGTGGAAATACCTAAAGATGTGGTTTACTACCAAATTTCATTCCAGATGTTAGAATCTGGCAGCCTGAAAATATCCGAAGCAATGTCTAGCCTTAAAGAATCTGCAAAGAGCTTTCAATCGCCTATTGTTTCTGTCACCTTCGACGACGGATGGTTATCTGCTAAAGAAAATGGAGCGCAAATATTGGGTCGGATGGGTGATATGAAAGCAACATACTATATTAATCCGGGGACACTGAATACAACCGAAATAATGACAGACAGCGATATTCAGGATTTGCGCAGAGCAGGCCACCAGATAGGATCCCATACCTACAGCCATATAGACATTACTTCTTACTCGTTAGACTTCATTCGGAGAGATATGCAAAAAGCTAATAATTACTTTTATAAATTAGGAATAGACAAAATAGATTTTGCCAGCCCTTACGGTAAATATGACAATAATGTTCTTGATATAACCATGCAAAGCAATGCTTCGAACAGAGGTACGGAAAAGGGAATAAATACAAAGAATAACATAGATAGATCTATGCTAAAAGCATTGTTTATTAGAAAAGATATTTCAGATGCCGAACTAAAAGAATACCTAAGCCGCACGAAAGAAACAAATGGCTGGTTGATATTAATTTACCACAAGATAGAGGCAAGCGATTCTGAATTTGATATTGACCGAGAAACCTTCCAAAGACATATGCAGATTGTTAAAGATTCAAACATCAAAGTAAAAACAGTTCGATCGGCACTTGAAAGCATCCAGTAATAATTACTATACAGATATTAACTTTCGTGGCAGAAAAAGCAGTTCATAAAAAGCGCTGTCTGAAATTTACACTCTTTAAAAGAGCAGTGCAAACAGCTCTAATAAAATTCTGGCGTGTCCTTTACAAAAATTGACAAAATAAAAAAAATATACTATAATACTTAATAATGGAAACTAGTAAAAATAAAATACCGGCTGAAACATTGGCTTGCGCTGAATTAAATTATTGTATATTTAAGATTACTAAGTACGACGAAGGCTTAGTAATTGACTGGAAAAAGCCAGAAATTGAAAAACTGCCCAAAAAGCAGTCAATATTAAAAAAAGAAGTAACGGCAGCTTCTGAGTTTGTCGGCACAATTGTTGGAGGACAGGTTGCAATAAGTTATATTGATGCCCAAGTAGATCTAACCAGGCCAAGTACATTATTATTAAGTGGTCTTTTAGGCGGTTTTGCCGGCTATAATTTCGCTAAAGAAGTTTGCAAAAAACCCAAAACCACAATATCGTTAAAAGATGAAAAAGAAAAATATCTCCTTGACGAAGCAATACTGGGCAGATCCCGCCAAATGGAAAGCGCACTTATAATACCTTCTATTACTATTGGCTTAACATGTTTACCGCAACAAGATTTACACCCTGAATTTGGAATAGGCGAAACCAAGCTGCCTATCTCTAAAGTCGGTGAAATTCTTAGAGAAGATACTGGCTTTAGTGCAATTGAATTTCATGAAAACACTTCTAGCGGTTTAGCTTATAGACTAAAAGAGGCCGAAGAAAATATAAAAAATATAAAAAAAAGTTATTATGATAACCGCGAAACTTTAGATTGTTTTAGCCGCCACTATATTGAGTATTATAGAGAGGAGCTTAACAAAGAAGTTAAAAAGCTCGGGGCTATTGATGGAATGAGAAATATTCTAGAGAAACATAACGATAGTGAGCTTAATATTATTACGCTACAAGACTTGAGGCCGGATATTATTATTTACACAATATTAGAATCCTTAGAAAAAGAAGAAAGAGATAATTTTATATCTACTATTTTCAATGAGCTTTTGAACATGCAGGAAAATATAACAAAATATGTTGCTATTCAAGAAGAAGAAGAATATACAGCGGGTATTATGCCTAAACTGGACGAAAAGGGCAAAGAAGAGTGTCGCAAACTATTATCTGACATAACAAAAATAAAGTGCGATACAATAATAAAAATAGTAGAATCTATTTTAAATATAATTGCCGAAAAATACTTGCTTGAAGAAGAAAAAAACAGATTATTAATGCAATCCGAACTAGAAGCTTTAAAACAACAACAAGAAGACAATCTAGCTGCAGGAGACTCAGCACCTGCTATGGCTGCCCACAGTCTTGTATTAGAGTCTAGAATAAGAACTTTGCATAATCAACTTAACAGCAGCTTATAAAATTTATAATAGCCCCTCGCATTACCTCACTACCTTTGCAACATCTGAATAGGCGTCTTTAGCTACAGGCTTAAGTGTATTCTTTTTGTATTGTAAAAGTCTTGAGTTCTATGCGTAATTTTGTCGTATCAAAAATAGAATTAGCCCTTAGATAATATTCAATCTAAGGACTAATTCATGAGGTCGTAGTTTACTTATAGCTTGGTTAAGTCGTATTGGTCGTCGTCTACATTTTTATCCTCCTGTTCTGCAATATCGTTATCATCATCGTCGAATAATCTATCTTTAGCATCTTCAAGCTTATCTTTGCCCTCTTCCATTTTATCTTTAGCGTTTTCCTTAAAGTCATCTAAATTGGCCATATAATTCCTTTCTTAAGTTAGTTAAATATTTAATTGCCAAACAGTAGCATTATTTACTTATCTTTTGTAAAGAAAATTACATAAATTGTTACTTTATTGCTAGCTTGCTTTGGGTGTAAGATACTAACATAGAAAGGAAGTATTATGGCTAAAGCTAAAGATCCAAAAATAGAAATAAACGCTAAAATAGACGGCGCAGATGAATGGAAACAATGGTGTAAAGAAAATTCTAAAAAAGCCGGTACAAGCCACGGCACTGCTGGGGCACTATATTTTGTTGGCTTTATTGGTGCATTAGTTTATTGGATGCAAGCAGCCGTAGGTTTTAGCGCAGTAGTTACCGGCTTTTTAAAAGCTTGTGTGTGGCCAGCCTATATTGTCTATAAATTGCTAGAAAGTTTTTACGGCGTAGTAATTTAAATACAAAATAAGCACTAATTATATATTCGTTATTTTTTGTTAATTGTTTGATTCAACATTTTCTGTCTTTTCTATTTATAATGTTACTTAACATGAATGATAAAAAATATTTAGGAGCAAGTTTATCTATAAAAGTTTGTCGTGACTATAATATTGACGATTTAAAGGTAATAAAATTTGCTGTTAATAGTTTAGGTATAAAGCATTTCCGTTTAATGAGCTATTGGGACGAAATAGAAAAGGTACCCGGAACATACGACTTTGAATATTTAGACAAACAATTTAGGCGATTAGAAAAGCTAGGCGGTAAAGTAACTTTGGCTATTGGCAAAAGACAACCCAGGTGGCCTGAATGCCATATGCCGGAATGGGCCTTAATATTAGATAAAGATGAATGGTATAAACGATTATTTATATTCATACGGAAGGTTGTTGAAAGATATAAAAATAGCCCGTCTCTTATTAGTTATCAGCTTGAAAATGAAGCCCTGCTAAAGGCTTTTGGAGATTGTAAAGATGGTGACTATAGCCGCAAAAGACTAAAAAAAGAACTTAATTTAATAAAAAAAATAGATAAAAATCACCCCGTAATAATGAGCTTAAGCAATAACTGGGGCCTGCCAATTTTAGGGCCTTTTCCAGATATTTTTGGCTTTTCTTTGTATAGAATAATTTACAAAAAGGGAAAATACCGTAAATCTATTTTTCCGCTTTGGTGGTACAAACTAAGAGCAGCTTTAATTAAAGTATATACCAAAAAATCGGTTTTTATTCATGAACTACAGGCGGAACCATGGGGCCCAAGGGCAAATCACGAAATGTCAAAAGCCGAGCAATTAAAATCTATGAATATTAGGCAAATTCATCAAAATATCAAGTTTGCTAAAAAAGCTAATTTACAGCCAATTTATTTGTGGGGTTTAGAATGGTGGTTTGTGACCTATAAAAATAGTAAAAAGATTAGGTCAATAATAAGCTAATTAATTCAATATTTTTATTTAAATTTAATAGATAAGGTAAGCTTACGGCGTTCGGCCAATTAACAGCTAGCTATTTTATTTGTGTTAAAAATTAATAGATAAATATGTTGGCTTTATTGCCAGACATTCTTATTATTTTTTGCAAAATCATCAAAAAGAATTGGGTCATGGCCCAGAATAGCCTGGGCATCTGAAGCTGTGCTAGCCGAAAAGTTGTGCCTGACAACAAAATATAGCATTTTTTGGACCTTTATATAATCTTCTGCATAGCCTTTTTCTTTAAGCCTTTTTATGTATTCTTTGGTACTAGGATTTTTATAAGTAATTTGCCGTCCTAGCACGGCCGATAGTTTACTGGCTACCTGCCAATAATCCAAAGATTCGCTACCGGATAATGTGTAAGCTTTTTTTATGTGCGTTGAACTTGCAAAACTGTTAGCCACAGCTTCACCTATATCGCTCACATCTATAAAGGCTGTCTTTCCTTTGCCGGCCGGCAAGAAAATTTCGTTATTTTCTTTTATATCACTTGCATATATCGTAGACAAATTCTGCATAAAAAAATTAGGTCTTATAAATGTATAATCTGCTTTATTTTTTAATAAGTATTTTTCTATTTTGTGGTGCGGGGTAAAAATATTAAACTGAACGCCTTGCAGCGACAAAAAAACAATTCGCTTAATATTTTTTGATAAGCATAAGGCTAAAAATGGAAAGATATATTTTTTTACATCAGATATAACCGGCGGTCTGAGTAAAAAAACACTATCAATATTTTTTATGCTATTTTCCCATGTTGATTCGTCGTAAAAGTTAAAAATTACCGAATTTTTAGTAGAAAATATTTCCTGCATTTTTTCGTTTTCTAGGGCGAGAGTGTGGGGTAGTTGATTTTTGTCTAGCCATTTAACAACTTCTTTGCCGACATTTCCGGTTGCACCCGTAACTAGTATATTGTTCATTCATATATCCTTATTTTTTAATTAATTTTTTTGCCAAATGATTTATTTTGTTATTTGCCAGAAAATAAATGCTAAAATTTTTTAAAATTTATATTTTAATTATAAGCAATAACATACATAATTAAACAGTTCCTTTTTAAGTATAAAGCAAGGTAATATAAGTAGTTATGAATATTTACCTTGATATTGATAGCGTAATTTTGGCAAAAGATAGCAATATGGACAAAAAGACCAGAGAATTTTCATGTTAGAAAAGAAGCCAGATGCTAAAAATAATACCAACCTGTTCACGAATGAAGAACTCGTTGAGCTACGCAGTTTAATTAATTCATATCCAAGCAAAGAGCAGGCATTTATTAATAAAGTTTTTGAAAGCTTTATTGCAGCTGCAGAAAAAAATTATGAAAATATTATTATTTTGTTCGATATAGACGAAACAATTGCTTACTTTGATTTTAATACTCATAAAACCATTGTAAGGCCGGCATTGCCCAGCTTAATAAAGCTAATTGAAATAAATGCTAGTAAAATGCAGAAAAAAGTTTCTTTTGGAATTTTAAGTACTCGGAATTTGACGGAAACAACAAATTTGATTAGTGGTGCATCGATTTTTGAAAAATTTGACCTAAAACATAGTTATAGTACTAACAATAACGAATTAACCAGCCAAGATATTAAGACTATTGCAGAACTTTTGTCTGATCAAAACATTATGTCTGAACTTAGTATCGGTGAGCTAAACAAGCTCACGCTTTTAGCAGAAATATCAAAAAAAGAAACAGCTTCGTTAATAATTTCTGTTGATGATTGGCCTTTTGAACAATATATTGCTAACCCTAGCTGTAATGTAATGGGTGTATACATAGATAAAAATAGTGACACTAGGTAGTTTGCAGGTTAGGGCGGGGCTTTTGTTTCAAGCCCCGCCCTAAGACCTTGTGTCGATTATCTGGCTGGAACTTCTGTCATAGAGGCAATGTCAAGATCTTCCCAGAACAGGAAGCCTGGGTCAATCCCATAGCGCGTTTTGTATTCATTGCGCACTGCGCCGCAGATTGCGTCTGCCGATTCTTGTCCGCCCTTCATGCGGGCATGCCAATGCTTGGCGTTGGCAAGCTGTTTTTTGTTTAGTCGGATTCCGATAGGCTCGTTCCCGCCCAGTACGAATACTTCACAGATTACGGATGGTCCCAAGTTGGACAATCCTATCACGCTCCTATGGTAGAAGTTTTTGTCACCGATTGCGACTGAAATAATTTAAACTAAAAATACAATTAATGCAAATTTTTAATTGATTTTATCAGATGCCTCAAGCATGTTTGCGGCTAAATCAAGAGCTTGTTTCTGTTCGTCGGCATTTAGTAAATTATATAAAAAAGCAGATTCTTTACCCATATCGCGTACCAAACTATTTAAACCGTATGCATCTTCGAATCTATGATAATCGTATAAGCTTAAAGCTGCCGCTTCAATAAGAGTTGATCTGTTAAGAGCATTTATCTCTTCTGCAGACATGGCATAAATTTCTTGATAACCAATTAAATTATGATTATTGAAGGACACTTCCATGTCTATATTCAACTACAAAACAGTTAAGAATTAAATACTATTTTTTAAAAGCTAAAATAAACATTGCTACAAAGACTATAGCCCACAAAGCCCAAAAAAATGTGTCGCCACCTTTAGCAATAAATTTTTGTAATTGTTTTTTTGCGTTCTGACTTATTAGTGGCAAATCATTAACATTTAATCTTATCCATGACCAATTTATTAATATTACGCCACCATAGCAAAAAATACAGAATAGGCATAACGCACCTATATCAAAGGCGCTTTGTTGTAGATACCAGGCCCCAAAAAAAAGAAAAAATACACTGAAAAAATGCATGGTTAGCCTAAGGCCTTTGGCAAGTTGCGTACCAAAAAGGCCACTAAGGCCGACACCCAGCATAACCCCAAAAAATAATAGGCACATTATTGAGTTAGAAAAACCAAAAACAGAGGACTGCCAGCCGTCAAAAACTGTGCTGCAGCTAAATGCATTATTTATATCGCAAGATAAATTAACAAGCGGGTTATCGGCGAATGATATTCTTTCAATTATTTGGATAAAAGACGCCGCCGCTCCAATGACTGAGCCAATAGTTAATATTAACCAAGGTAATTTTATTTTATTTTTAGCCATAAGTTTATTGTATTACTAATGGTTAATTATTGGCAATAAATATTAACAGATGGTTTATAATAACCAGCAGTGAATAACATAAAAAAGTTTTGGTCTAAATATAAAAGCTATGTATTTTTAGCAATTATTGTTCTTTTGGCTCTAAAAGTTTTTGTGCCAGAGCTTGATTCTTTAAAAGAAAGCATTAAGGCCGTAAAAGACGCTGACTTAAGCTGGATTATTTTCGGACAAATTATATTTTTTGTTGGGCTGCCTATTTTGGCTTGGCAATTTATGGTCATTGCTTTAAAGAAAATCCAATTTTGGTTAACTTACCGGGTGGAAATGGCCAGCTTGTTTGTTAGCAAACTTTTTCCGAGCAGCCTGGGAACATTTGCCCTAAATTTTTATTATTTAACCATACAAAAGCATAGTAAGTTAGAAGCTGCATCCGTCATGGCCATTAATGCCATTACTAGCGCCGTCGCTTATGTTTTTATAATAGTTTTTGCAATTTTTTATGATAAAGGCAGCTTGACAACAGCATCTGTTCACACAACCATTAACTGGCAAAATATTTTTGCTGTAGGTGGAATTTTAATATTAATAGCAATTGCCTCGCTAGTCTTAAAAAAGGTTCGGCAAGCGGCAATAAAAATTTTCAAAGAATTTTTTAAAACTATCGCTGTTTATAAACACCGAAAAAAAGCTGTAACAATGGCGGTTTTCTTAAATTTTGCCGGATCGTTAACAAGCCTTATTGCTCTTTGGTCCTCGGCTCATGCTCTGGGGGTTGAAATATCTTTAAGCCAAGCCCTTGTTGCTTATGTTCTTGGTAATATTGTCGGCGGATTAGTACCGACTCCAGGCGGTATTGGCGCAATAGAAGCAGGCATTTATTCAGGTCTGCTGCTAATTGGAGTTGATTCAGCCCAGGCTTTTACGGTTACGATGATTTATAGATTCTTAACATATTGGGTGCCAATAGCGCCGGGTTATTATTATTTTTGGACACTTAAAAAAGATGTTTTAAAAAGTTTTAGCCTTAAACAAAGCGATATTAAGAAAATTGGTGCAAATTAATACTAGGCTTGTAGACATTCTATCTTTCATTTAGGCTGTGATTTATTACAATATTTATAAATATGACAAGATATTCCGAAGAAAATTGCTTTATAAAAAATAATGAATGGCAAGTTCTGGCCAGTTTGGCAGTAACAGATGGGGCAGAATTATTATTTAATAGCTGTAAGAATATAGGCTGTCAGCGAGGTTTGGTAAAAAGGGGCGAACAAGTTTTTCCTAGCGGTCCGTGTCTGCTTGGATTAATAGCCGTTAAGAACAGACAAAAAGCCGACGAAAATGTCATAAAAGCAAACCCTAAGTTTTTGTAACAATGTGACTTTATATGCTAAAGCATTATAATGTTAATAATGCTTAAAAAATCAAAACAATTACCATATAAAATGCTGCCCAAAGCCCCCCGGCTATTTAAAATAATTGGTCCCAGTTTTATTATTTTAGGGCTTGGACTTGGCAGCGGGGAAGTTATAATGTGGCCCTATTTAGCTTCTAATTATGGAATGGGAATTATTTGGGGAGCAGTTATTGGCATAACACTGCAATTTTTTATAAATATGGAAATTGAAAGATATGCTCTTGCCAGGGGTGAAAGTATTTTTGTTGGCTACAAGAGACTATTTAATTGGGCGCCTTATTGGTTTATTATTTCGACTTTTTTTCCTTGGATGTGGCCCGGAATCGCAGCCAGCTCGGCGACTCTACTGGGCCAGGTTTTTGGTATAGAAAATACCAAAATTTTTGCAATTGTTTTGTTGGTAGCAATGGGGGCAATTCTTTCTTTGGGGCCAATTCTATATAAAACAGTTGAAGGCTTACAAAAAATTTTAATACTTTTCGGCGTTCCAGCGATTTTTATTATTAGCTTGCTATTAGCTGGTAAGGCCGATTGGATAGCCGCTGCCGAGGGTATAGTTGGCAATGGACAGGGATTTTGGTTTTTGCCGGCAGGTATATCTTTAGCGGCTTTTCTGGCCGCTCTTGCTTATGCCGGAGCTGGCGGCAATCTAAATTTAGCCCAATCATTTTATGTTAAAGAAAAGGGCTTTGGCATGGGTAAATATTCTGGACGAATTACCAGCTTGTTAAATTCTAAAAAAGAAAAAGTCAACTTAGATGGATTTCAGTTCAAAATTAACCAAGCTTCAGTAACTAATTTTAAGCAATGGTGGAAAATAATTAACACTGAACATTTTTTTGTTTTTTGGTTAACCGGTAGCATTACAATTGTTTTATTAAGTTTGCTGGCTTTTGTAACCGTTTATTCTAATGGTACCGGCACTGCTACCATCGACTTTGTCATTAAAGAATCTGAACAGATAGGTTATTTGCTGTTTCCGGCTGTTGGCTCGTTCTTTTTAATAGTAACCGGCTTGACTCTTTTTGGTACGCAGCTAACCGTTTTTGATGCTACAAGCCGCATAATCACTGAAAATTTTGCAATTATTAAAGCAAGAACAATATCAAGTAAAAGCATTCCAAGAATTTACTACTTAGTTCTTTGGCTACAGGTGTCGGCCGGGATAACAATTTTAGCACTTGGTTATGACCAGCCACTGCAGCTACTTATTGTAGCGGCTGTTTTAAATGCATTTGCCATGTTTGTTCATACTGGAATGTCGTTATTTTTAAATAAAAGAGATTTACCAAAAGCCATACAACCCGGTAAATTTAGAACATTCGCCATGTCATTGGCATTTTTGTTTTATGGCACCTTTAGTATTTTTGTAATAATTAACGAACTGAAGAAATTGTTTTAATAGTAAGCATTATTACGGCTTAATATAGCAGTAGCCTTCAATAATAATTCCCGTGCAATAGCCGCAGGCAGGTGTTTGGTCGTTACAATTGCCAGCCTCTACTTTTCCGGTGTTTTTAAAGCCTTCGTTTTCAAAACTTTGGCGCAGATTAAGTTGCTCGGTTTGTTTTGGCTGGCTAGAATTTGACTTAGAATACAATAAGCTAATTGCCATGCCAAGAATTATTAATAAAATAATTATTACAAAAATTAAAGATAAATTGTTTTTATTCATATATTAATTTTAATACTTTTTCTTAAAAAATATTTATTTCTTAGTGGAGTATAAAGTAAGAATTGGAATGGCAGATATTGCTAAAACAACCAGCAGCCCTGGTATAAAATAGGGGATAAACTGGCTGTTTACCGGCGGGTTGTTCTGGTAAATATATAACAGAGCCTTCACGACAGTAACTACCAATAATAAGGCGGCAACAATGTGGCTGATAGCAAACACCCAATCAACCGCTGTGATTTTATTTTTTTGCCTGACATAAAATATATATAAGTAACATATTAGCCTAACAGCTAAAGCAAGGGCTGCCAGAAAAGTTGGAATAAATATTGCCGTGGCTATGCCATCTATATTTCTTGAAAAAAGCATTAATAGCATAACAACTGCAAATATTAATAAAGTATGAGTAACTTCCCAGGTAGCGCTGACAAATTCTTTTTTGCCTAGTTTGGGATTTTTTAACCTAGCAAAGCTTAAATATGTTTCGTACAAAAAGGCAATAACAAAAAGTAGTGTAGGAATTAAAAATAAAAGTAAAGCAGCGACCATTTTATTGACCCTTCTTTTTATTTTCAAATTGAACTATTTTTATTACAGCTAAAATTGTCAGAATAAACAGTGCCAAGTAAGCTAAAGGAAACAGGTAACCGAAGGTGGTTATGTCATTAGTTTTGGTGAAAGCCTCTGCTGTTTTTATATAGCCTCTAACAGCCCAGGGCTGACGACCAATTTCGGTTAGCATCCAACCCAGCTCGATAATAGTGAAAGCTATAAGTCCTGAAATGCCTATGCTAAATAGCAGGGCAGAAGAAGATAGTTTTCGTTTGAAGAACCTGGCAATAATGACAAACGAAATGACAAT
>CAZJDP010000002.1:7481-15660 GCA_964544805.1 uncultured Candidatus Saccharibacteria bacterium | reverse complement strand
ACTAAGCTATCACTAGCCAGGCTTGATTTTTTAAGCAGTTCTATTTTGTCTTTCCGGCCGCTATAACTGGCATAAAAAGTTTTTTCATCGCTATTTAAGGTTGCCAGCCTTTGGCTGTTAATAGCATCGACATCTCTGTTAACTGTATAAATTCTGGTAATTGCAATTTGTTCTGATTCGCTTGGAGATTTTCCTAAGCGCTCTTTAATACTGCTTATTTGCGAGGGCCTTAAATAACCGCTTCTTATACCATTTAATAACTCTGAATATTCGTTATCATTTTTTTGCCTAAATTGTTCTTTTAAATAACAAATGTCAGGCTCAAGTTCTTGCCAGGCGGCAGAATTTGTTATAAATGAATTACCGCCGACATCTTCATTTATAGGTGGAAGCTGAAAAAAATCACCACAAAAAATAACCTGTATGCCGCCAAATGGCGATTGATTATTTTTAACTTGGCGGCAAACTTGGTCGACTAAGTCTAGCCGGTAATCATGAAGCATACTTACTTCATCTATAATTAAAACATCGGTATTTTCAATGATTTGTTTGCGATTTTTGGGCATATTATCGAAAAATGATTTATGAAGGGCGTTTCTTATACCAAGACCAGACCATGAATGTATTGTGCAACCGTTAATATGCGTAGCGGCTAAGCCGGTTGTTGCCGTCACTGAAACTACTTTCCCCCTAGATCTAGCTAAGCGAATAAACTTGTTTAGGGTATAGGTTTTACCGGTGCCGGCTGCCCCTGTTAACAATACCGAATTACCGGCCAGCATAATAGCCAAAGCTTCATTTTGTGTCATTTAACTATAAGTATATAAAATAACTTGACTATAAAATAGTAGACCGGTTTGAAACTAAATTGTATCTGATGTTATAATTGCCCCTATAATGCGAAAAATTAAGCTGCGCGGACCAACACTTATTTATTTTTACGGCATGCCTGGAGCGGGTAAGTCTTATTTGGCTAGAAACATAGCCGAAAATTACGGCTTGGCGGTAGTGTCTAGTAATAAAATAAGAAACATACTATTCGAAAATCCGGTTTATGACAAAACTGAAAATAATATGGTTGAAAAAATCATGATAGACCAAACTGAGCAGTTCCTTAAAAATGATATTGGCGTGGTTTATGATATTTCTGCCAGCAGAATACTGCAAAGGCGGGCCTTAAGAGAACTTACTAGAAAGTTAAAAATTAAAGATTTGCTTATTTGGATACAAATTGACCAAGACACAGCATATGCAAGAAGCACTAACAGAGACCATAGAAAGCCTGACGATAAATATAACAAAAACCTCAGCTTGGATTCTTTTAATGCCCAGCTAAGGCAAATGCAAAATCCAATTGATGAAGCCGGAATAGTTGTTAGCGGCAAGCATATATACAGCACGCAAAATATAGCCATTCAGAAAAAGCTAGTTAAAATGGGGCTGATAGATTCAGAAGATTTAGGTAAAAAAATTGCTAAACCCGAGCTTGTAAATTTAGTTTCTAAGGCCCAAATTGTCGGCGGCAGGGTTAACTATTCAAGAAGAAATATAATTATTCGATAATAATATGCCCACAAAAATTCTTAATGACCGAGCTTTAGGTGAAATAAGAATATATAAACGAAAAGGCACAGATAAGCTAAGTATTAGAATAGCTCCTAAATATATAAGAGTAACCCAGCCAAAATGGATGCCGTTTGCCGCAGGTGAAAAATTTGTTTTTGAACACAGGGATTGGATACTTAGCAACTTAAATAATGAACAAGAGCTAATTTTAGAAGACGGCATGCAAATTGGCAAAGAACACCTGCTGTATTTTGTTAAGAGCGACCACAACCGCAAGTCGGTCAAAAATTCTATTATTCAAATAAAATACAATCAGAACGATTTTGCTTATTATTCTAATGAAATTCAAGACATAGCCAAACAGGGAATTAAACAAGCCTTAATTAAAGAAGCTAGGGCTTTGCTGCCCGATAGGGTTAATTTTATGGCCGACCAGTATGATTTTGAATACGAAACAGTCAAGATAAAATCTATGAAAAGTAGGTGGGGAAGCTGTAATAACCAAAAAATAATTAGCCTTAACTGTTATTTAATGGAAATGCCCTGGCATATTATTGATTATGTAATATTGCACGAGCTGTGCCACACCAAACATCTTAATCATTCGGCTGAGTTTTGGAATTTAGTAACACGGTACATGCCAGATTATAAAACTAGAAAAAAAGAAATGCATACTTTGCAGAAAAAAGTTCATCAACTTCAATTTTAAAGCCATAAGCATTTCGTTATATAATTAGAGTAAATGCCAAGCGATAATAAAAACGAACTGCCCAGTGAACAGCAAATTGCCTCTTTAGAAAGAGAAAGATTAGTTGCTTTAATTAACAGTATGGCAGATGCCGTAATAGCCATAGATGAAAAGCAAAATATTGCTGTTTATAACGGTGCTGCCCTTAATATTTTAGATATGAACTCTAGCCTGGTCGGCAAAAACATCAAAGTAGTTATTAAGTTGGTCAACAAAAATAACCAGCCGGTCGAAATATCAGAATTAATAAGCAATATTAAAAATCAGTATACTAGCCGCGATTTACTATTGCAGTACGAAAGCGGCGAACGAATTAATCTTTATATATCTATTGCTCCGGTTCATTTAGGCTATGGCATAGAAGGCGCCAGAGGATTTGTTATTTTACTAAGAGATATTACCCGCGAAAAAAGCCTAGAAGAAGAACGGGATGAATTTATTAGTGTTGTTAGTCACGAACTGAGAACCCCGATTGCTATAGCCGAAGGCAACATATCGAACGCTTCTTTTGTTGTCAGCAAACAGCCTAATATTGACCCGGGCGTGGTGAAAACATTAAACGCAGCTCATGACCAAGTTGTTTTTTTGTCTGGCATGATCAATGACCTTGCTACGCTTTCCAGGGCAGAGAGAGGCAAATTAGAAGTCGAAATAGAGCCAATAAATGTTTACGACCTGCTTAACGAATTAAAGCTAAATTATACTCCCCAGGCCGAAACTAAAAATCTGGTAATAAATAGTTATCCGGCGCCTAACTTAGAAATTCTTTATTCGGCCAAATTGTATGTTAAAGAAATTCTGCAAAATTTTATTACCAATGCCATTAAGTACACCGAACAAGGCTCAATTACCATAAGCGCCAAACCGCACCAAGAAGGCGTTCTTTTTGAAGTTGCCGATACTGGCATAGGTATTAGCAAGGCCGATAAAGAGAAAGTTTTTGATAAGTTTTTTAGAAGCGAAGATTACCGTACCAGACAAAGCAGCGGAACTGGTCTTGGCTTATATGTTACCGTTAAACTTGCTCGTTTAATCCACGCTGATATTTCACTCGAATCAGAAATTAATAAAGGCTCGGCATTTAGCGTTTATATGCCTAACCTTAGCTAGTCGAGCTTGGGTAGTTTTTTATATACCTTGAGCTTCGGGTTAACGACTCGTCCTTTCCAAATTACCTCGCCAAATTCATAGCGGTAGGCAGACAGATTTGTAGCAACTAAATCTAAGATTATAATTATAGGAAAGTTTATTGGCGCCAGGATGGCTGAATAATGGTTTGTAAACCAAGAAACGGCAATATGGCTGTAAACAAGCGCACCGACGCTAATAAATACTAGTAGCTTAATAGAAGCGAAAGAACTATCAAATATTACTAATGGCAGATACAAAAATGGCAAAAGAATTATTAGTAAAAATAAAGTTCTAAGCACCAGCAGCTCAGGGCGTCTATGTAGCTGAGGGTAACGAGTTCTTACCGCCGTTTCCCATTGTTCATCGAACTTCTTATGCGTAGAAACAAAGAGTTTTTTATTTGACCGGGCAAAGCCGTATTTTTTAGAAGCTGCAAATATTTTAGCCAGGTGTTCTTCGGGTGTAATCGACCTTTTATATGATCTGAATCCGCCGTTTTTTAAAAGCGCCTGCCTATTTACTAGCCAAGAGCTGCTTAAGCTAGGCGGCCTTTTAGGGAACAATCTGGGTACGGCAAGTTCCCACCAATATCTCATAGGCTGGACAAAAGCCGCCAGCAGGCCCATTCGGGTTCTTATGGGCATTAAGCAGAGCATTTCAAGGTTTTCACTGTTCATAAATTCAACGGCTTGCATAATGCTGTCTTTATGCAGCCGAATATCTGTTCCAATAAAAAATATAATGTCACCGCTGGCTTGCTCTAATAATTTTTGGTAGGCAAAGTTTTTTGCCAGCCAATCATCAGGAACTTGATCACCCTTAATAAACCTAACTCCGCTCCGGGCAAATTGTCTTATTAATTCTGCCGTATTATCTTGCGATTCATCATCGTAAACAATAATCTCTAACTTTTCGTAGGAATCGTTCACAACCGATTCTAAGCAAGAATGAAGTTGGTCGTCTTCGTTTCTGGCGGCAATGGCTACCGAAACAGTTGGTAAATCTTTAGAAGATTGTAGGGTTTGTTTATAAGCTATGGTTCTTAGCAGCCTGATGGTTGTGTACAGGGCAATAAAAGTAGCAAAAATAGCCAAAGCCATAAATGCTGCTACCTCCAGCTGGACTGATACAAAAACACTTTGGTACCATTTGCCAAGCAGCAATAAACCAAAAGCAAGTACTTGCAAAAAAGCCAAGCTGGCAAAAGATCTGCTTGTTAAGCTGTAAAGCCTTTCGCTATTGTGATTATTTTTAATAATTATTAGCAGGTTAAAAATACAGTAAATATTTATTAGTAATAGAATTATAGCTGTTAGGCTGTCGAACCAAGCAATAACTAAAGAAAAATTTATTAATAAAACTATCAGCAGGGCAGAATATAGAGTTCGATAGTTCCAGGCCTTTTTTGAACCGTAAAGAATAAATCCACCGACCATATAAACGGCAAATAAGCCTGCGGAGTATAAATATAGACCCACCATGCTTATATATTAGCAAAGTTGGTTGACACTTATCTTAAATATCTGTAATATTGACTTATAGGCCCTAAAACTATAGTTTTAGGCTTTTTTAATTTGGAGTAAATATGGCAAAAAATGAGGCAGAAGCTAACAAGAAGCTTCCACGCAAAAGAAAGCAAGCAGAAACAGTTCGGCAAAAAGCAGAAAAAGAATCTGTTAAAAGAAAAAAACCAACCAAAGTTGGAGCCATAAAACAAAAAGTACACAAACCGTTGTCTACTCTTGGCCGGGTAGCCTCAAAAGAATACCACCCAATTAAGGTACCAGATAAAAAAGGCGTCAGGGTTTTAAACAAAAGGGTTAAATATATACCTCAGTCAATTAAAAACTCCTGGGCAGAGCTTAAGCAGGTAACTTGGCCCAGCCGAAAAGACGCTCTTAAGCTGTCTTTTGCGGTCATTATTTTTTCAATATGTTTCGCGGTATTTGTCCAAGTTTTAGACTTTTTATTTAGCAAAGTAGTGAAGGAGATTATTCTAAGATGAACAAAAAAAGGTATGATTCTACAAAACAATGGTATGCAATTCACACCTATAGCGGCTACGAAGAGAAAGTAGCTGAAAGCATCAGGCAAAGGGCCGACAGCCTAGATATGGCCGACAAAATTTTTGCGGTGATGGTACCTAAAGAAAAGCAGATAGAAATTAAAAATGGCAAGCGCAAAGTCGTTGAAAAAAGAATTTTCCAAGGCTATGTATTGGTGCAAATGAAACTAAGTGAAGATGCCTGGTTTATAGTCAGAAACACGCCTGGCGTAACAGGGTTCGTGGGCAGCGGTATTTCACCTACGCCTGTTAGCAACGATGAAATGGAAAAAATTAATAAGCGAATGGGCGTTGAACAGCCTAAGCACCGAATTGACTTTAAGGTCGGCGAAGTTGTCGGTATTGTCGACGGACCGTTCAAGGGCTTTGACGGTTCAATTAATGAAATTGATACCCAAAAAGGTAAAATTAAAGTTTTGGTTAATATGTTTGGTAGGGAAACCCCTGTAGAACTAGATAGTTTACAAGTTAAAAAAGTCTAACAAGAGCCTGTTATGGAATTGAGCAAAAAAGATAATTTTCACGATGATCTCTGTAGCCCCAGTGATTTGGTTAATCAACGAAATTACCACCAACTTCAGGCATCTCAGTGTGCGCATATAACAGCAATTTTGTCTCTTAGTACTGCCGGCTTGGTCGCAACTTCAGCTAACCAGCTATTAAACGGTAATTTATCGATAGGTTTAGTTAGCGCGCTAGGCGCAGGTACTTTTGCTCTCATGAGTAAAGAATCCTATAGTGATCTAAGTGGCGAGATAAAAGAAGCCAAAAAATATCAAGGATATCTTGATAAAATGCTCGACGAACAGTAGTTTATCTGTTATAATAAACCAGTTACGCACTTCTGTTAATTAATGGAAGGAGAGTTTTGGTAAGCTTCAAACAAAATCAAAACTCGATAAGAAAGGAACTACTATGGCAAAGCCTATAAAGGCAAACTTAAAAATGCGCATTAAAGGCGGGCAAGCATCTGCAGCGCCACCCGTTGGATCCTCTTTGGGCCAGCATGGTGTTAATATGATGGATTTTATTAACCCTTTTAATGACCAAACTAAAGACCGCATGGGTCAAAACCTAACAGTGCATATTACAGTTTATGAAGACAGAACTATGGACTGGAGAATTGTTGGCACCCCAACCGATGACTTGATTCGCCAGAAGCTAGGCATAGACAAAGGATCCGGCCGGCCAAATTCAGAAAAAGTCAGCAAGAAGTTAACAGATGCCCAGGTAACCGAAATTGCCGAGGCTAAAGCCTTAGACATGAACGCCGAAAACATTGAATCAATTAAGAAAATGGTAGCTGGTACGGCTAGAAGCATGGGCGTAGAAATAGAAGGTTAAATTATGAGTTTAGAACAATCAAACGGTACAAGTAATATAGACATGCCTTACATACCGCAGCAGAGCAACCCATTAGCTAACGCACCAGAAACAGGTTCTCATAGCAAATATAATCAAAGAAAAATATTAGAAGATCTAAAACAATATGCATTAGCATTTGCCAAATATGAAGAATCTAGCGCTAAAAGAACCGATTATGAAAATAAAGCAATCTTAATTGAAGAATACTTGGAGACAAGTGAAGATCCAACCTATGGTGATTTCATTTCATTAACTGAAGATCAACAGACCGAGCTATTGCAACAATCTAAATTGCGAAAAGCTTACCAGACTGCCGCTAAAAATACAGGCAAATTAGGCGTTGCACCGCTAGTTAGATATTAAATAAATCAATAATTTAGTGGGAGTTTAATTAGTTTAAACGCTTGAACCACTTAAGGAGTAATAATGTCAGAAGTAAAAAAACCATCTAAAAAAGAAGAGCTTTTAAAAACGGCCAAAAAACTTAAGCTAAGTGTGTCTGCCAAAAATACCATTGCCCAGATTGAAGAAGCAATAGCCGAGGCTCAAGCATCAGCAGCAACAACCCAAAAGCTTTCAGAAATAGTTGAAACAGAGGCAATTGCCGAAGAAATAGTCAAAGCTGAAAAACAGCTGGATAACGAAGAAAAGGCTACAGCTAAAGCCGGAAAGCGGAGTGCAAAAGCCATTAAAGAGGCCGAAGAAAAAGCTGCTAAAGAAGCTCGTAAAGCCGACCACACAGAAGAAGAGCACAAACCAAAGGTGGTGCCAAAAACTCGTCCTAAATTAGAACGGCAAGGTAAAAAATTTAGAAAAGCAGCCGAACTTATAGACAAGTCAAAAACCTATAGCTTAAAAGAAGCTGTTGGGCTAGCGACAAAAACAGCGACAACTAAATTCGATTCAAGCGTAGAGCTTCATGTTAGATTAGGTGTTGACCCAAGGCAAGCAGATCAAAACATTCGTTCAACCATAGTTTTGCCTGAAGGCAGCGGTAAAACAGTTAAAGTTGCTGTTTTTGGCGAAGATGATATTTTAGAAGACGCTAAAAAAGCTGGCGCAGATATTGTTGGGAACCAAGATTTTATTAACCAGTTAGAAAAAGGCATTATTGATTTTGATGTTCTTATAGCTACGCCGTCCATGATGCCAAAGCTCGGTAAATATGCCAAAATTCTTGGCCCTAAAGGCTTAATGCCTTCTCCAAAAAGCGGCACAGTAACGGTAGCAGTCGAAAAAGCTATTAAAGAAGCAAAAGCCGGCAAGGTTGAATATCGTGTCGATAGCACCGGAATAATTCACTT
>CAZJDP010000002.1:0-7381 GCA_964544805.1 uncultured Candidatus Saccharibacteria bacterium | reverse complement strand
GCGCTATTGTATTCGCTTGGCCTTTGAGTCGGGCTGGCGTGCTTGCCATTTTTAACATTAACCACTATAAGCTTATTGCCAAAAGTTAATTTATATTTTTCTATGGCTGCTTTGACATTAACGGTTTCATCGGCAGATGCATCTTTTGGCCGTAAATATATTAATCTTGTTTTGTCTGATATATATTTTGGATATTCGGCCGCATTTGTATCCCCCAGCACACCTAACTGGCTAGTAAAAAGTCTTGGCGAGCTGCCGGTTACCGATATTCGCACAGCATCTTTTACTTGAGCAATACTAGATAAATTATTATTTTTATGAAGCCAAGTATTGTTAGCTGTTTCAAAAATTATTTTAGATAAAAAACCGCCGCCGTAAACTGGCAAAACCTCACTATATATAGGCGTTGCCGGATTATAAGCATCGGCGGTATCGTAAGGCGAGCAGTCAAAAATTATATTGTTTATTGGGACTTCATTATTTAGTTTTTGCAAAATTTGTAGACTAATTGAGCCTCCCATGCTGTGGGCATAAAAATTAATTGGAGCATTGCTATTGTTATGTAACCGTATAATGTCTTTTGCCATTTCATCAATATCTGCTCCGTTGTCGCTGTAGCTAAAGTAGGTTAAGTTTGTCCGGTGATTTAAGGTAGATTCTAAAGTAGACGCAATACCAGAACCGCTCTGCACACCAAGGCCGGGCACAATAACCCAGGTCTCTAAACCTGGTTGTATTTCTTGTTCGCTTATTAATTTAGTTTCTGAGCCGCTCCAAAATAAATCGCCTATAGATTTGTCGGTATTGGCAAACAACAGCACCCCGGCGGTTGCTGCGTACCCCAGCTTATTAAGTAGTGTTAACTTCGGCCGTAGCTGGTCTTTGTTATTTATTTCGAGTTTTGACATAAATTGTAATAATTACTATTTTATAGCACAGTCTACCAAAATGAATTAAAATATATAGGAATAGGTGGGGTAAATATAAATGGGAGATATTTATGGCCTACGAAGCAAAAATAATAAAAGATTCAATTGCCGCAGAAACTGGCTACCGCTTAACTACCATACAAGTAACCTTGCCAAGATTTGTGTTGGCTGAATTTAATACCCACCGTGTTTTTAGCCGCAATTCGGCTAGTTCACAAGCAATACCGGTTGAAAAGCAAATTAAAAAAATACTAGAAGACCCGGCAGTGCCAATTTATTGGGGAAAAAATCAGCCTGGCATGAAGGCCCGTACTGAACTTTCTGACGAAGATAAAGAAAAAGCTAAAAGGAACTGGGAAAAGGCATCAATTTATGCTGCACTTGGCGTGCTAGCCATGAACGGCGGGCTAGATTCAGTTAAAGATAATGAACTAAAAAGCAAGCTAGAGCAACTAAAGGCACAATACCCGGTTGATTATGAAGATTTGTCCGAGCCGCTTCATAAACAAGCATCGAACCGCTTAATTGAACCTTCTATGTGGCAAACCATTATTACGACGGCAACTGAATGGGATAATTTCTTTGCCCTAAGAACCCACCCAGATGCCCAGCCAGAAATTCAACAGGCAGCCCGACTGATGCAGGGTGTTTACAACGAATCTGAACCGAACAGTTTAAAAGAGGGTGAATGGCACTTGCCGCTGATTCAGCCCGAAGAAGAAGCATGGGCCAAAGAAAATGTAGAAACTGCCATTAAAGTTTCTGTCGGCCGCTGCGCCAGGGTAAGTTATTTAACACATGACGGCATTCGAGACATCGAAAAAGATATTCAGCTTCACGATAGCTTAATGGAATCGGGCCATATGTCACCGGCCGAACATGCTGCAACACCAATGGCAGCTAGCTATACACGGGCACACAAAGAGCCTTTTAGTGGTAATTTTAGGGTTGGATACAGTACAGAAAAACAATTGCTAATGAATACAATTATGCTAAGGCCCAAGAAGCCCGAGAAAAGCTAACAGCAGAAGGCATCGATACAAGTGAGTAACGGCGTATTTAGTAATACAGAGATATTAAAGGCAAGAAAAGAAGGCCAGATAGTCATTTACCCGTTTGAAGAAAAAAATGTTAATACAACCAGTGTAGATGTCAGGTTAGGCGAGCATTACTATCAAATACGAGACCACCGCAATGACTCTGTTATATTCAACCCGTTCGACGAAGAGCAAGTCAAAAATCATTTTGAACACAAAAGAGCAATGCCAATGTACCAAGCCATCGGATCGTTGTCTTTAAAAAAACTGATTAATTATCCTCTTGACCACTTGGTAATTCCAATGCGGCCCGGTGAAAGAATATTAGGCCATACTTATGAGTTTATAGGCATAACAAAAGAGGGTACAAGCAGCATGCAGGCTCGAAGCACCGTTGGTCGAAGCGGGATAAATGTATGCCAAGATGCCGGCTGGGGTGATTGCGGCTATGTTAATAGGTGGACAATGGAAATATATAATAATAACGATCGCCATATTTTATTACCCGTAGGCTGGCGAATTGCTCAAATTGTTTTTTATCATTCAAGCAATGTTGCAAGTGAATACAGCCAAGATACTGGAAAATATCAAACTAGGCCTGCCGATGATATTGAAGGTATAGTTGCCAGCTGGCAGCCCAGCGATATGCTTCCCAAGGCTTATAAGGACAAAATACAAGCCTATAACCCTTTAGAATGCGATTAAAATATGGAAAATGGCAAGTATATAGTTATAGAAGGCGGAGACGGTACAGGAAAATCTACTCAAGCAGAAATTCTTGTAGAAAGAATTAAACAAACAGGACGAAATGCTACGCTGGTTGAGGAGCCTGGTTCGACTGATATTGGTTATGAAATAAGGAAAATCGTCAAAGATGGCAGTTTACAAAGAGACCCGCTAACTAATTTAATGTTGTTCACCGCAGGCCGTATTGAGCTATGGAAACAAATAATTAAACCATCAGTAGAAGAAGGAGATTGGGTAGTTTCTGCCCGCAACTGGTTTTCAACACTTGCCTATCAAGGTTATGGTGAAAAAATGGACCTGCAGTTAATAACAGATTTTACCCACGATTATGTCTCGGAAAAATACGCAAATCCAGATTTATCAATTGTTTTAGTCCATAATGTGCCCGAAGAAATCCAAAAAAGAATGAGCGAGAGACAGACGGATGCAGAAGTAGATTATTTTGAAGAAACAGGTAATATTAATAAACATACCGTCGATGACAGTTATAAAAAAATTGCTACAAGCCTAGCAAACTATGCCATAGAAATTGATGGCAGCGACATTATTCAGATTCATAAAAAAATTTGGAAAATAATAGAAAAAGACTTTCTAATAGAATAGCTGGTGATGATAGTTGCTGTATATGCCGATAATAGAAAAAAAGCCTCTAAGCTGATTGCTGATTTTTCTAAACAATTAAGTGGGCAAGGATATGAAGTTGATAGCTTGACAGTCTCTCTTGGAAATGCACCGAAAGGCATAAACAATCCATACATAAACAGCGTTTATGATATTCATTCCAGATACAACCACCTAGAGGCACTAAATAGCTTTTCAAAAACAAATAAAGTGCTTTTTGTCATTGGCCAAACAATAGAAACAATTATTAGCCAGTCGAAATACTTTCACGAAGATAAGGCATTTGATTCATACATTAGCTGGATTAGCAGTCTTGAGCAAAGCAGCTACTTATTGCCAAGCGTAGATATTAATATATGCGAAACTAGCACTATATCAACTAAAAAAACACTTAAAAAAATTAAAGGGCACAATAACTACCAAAATATTCTTTTATATGATGGTGATATTAACAAAACCATTAAAAAGATAATAAGTTATAAGCCCAGTGTCAAAACCCAGAACGAAAGCTTATATAAAAACCTGGTGCGTAGAGCATACGGGCACAGACAGCCTATTTCGATAGCAAAGGCCGCAAATGTAAAACTTGCCAATAAACAAATAACTAAACTTAGAAACAGATATATAAAAACTGCGGGTATAAATTCGTACGGATCTTTTATAAGTTTACCGCTAAACTGCGCCGTAAATTTTATCAATTACCCAGAATCAACCCATATGCATAACGCTAGCACCGATAGAGTCGTGTCGGCTATTACCAACGAGTCTTACTATCCGCCGGAAAGCATTAAATTTAAGTTTGATTTTAAAAATGAAGTTTCGCTTACTGAGCAGGTTGGCAAACTGTACAACGCCAGCTTGCATAATATAAGTATTAATAAACGAAGAAGGCTGCTGGAAACTATTGTTAGTAACAAGCCGAATGCATTGGCCGCTAACTTGAATTTTGTAACAATAAATGCCAAGTTAAGCTACTACGACTTTTTATTAATAACAAACCTTATAAAAGTCAGCGCGCTCTGGGAGCTACCTAGTGCTAAATATGGCTTTATAGATGTCGGCGATGAAAAAGACTCCGATCTTTTGGAAGAAATCTTCGATCAGACTAGCTTTTCAGCCAATGCCTCGAATGATTATGGGGCAACTAAATATTTATTGCTTGGCCATATTAACTATTTTTATATATCTTTAGATTTTTACAACACTACGCTTTTGTTAATTAAGGGCAGCCGGCTAAAAGGCAGCGAGTATCTTAAAAAAATACTAACTAAGCTGGATGATGAATTTGCGGCAAGGTTCCCAGTTATAGCAGAAATTCTTAAAAGTTAAATGCCCCGTGCGGGCCCTGCCGCAGCAGAGTTATAAAACCAAGGTCGTTGGTTTTATTTTTCAGTTATTCATTTCCGGGGTGTGGAAACAAATAACCCTCTACTGGGCAGGGCCGCACACGGGGCTTGTCAGGAAGCTTGCCTTAGAAACACTTTTTGCGTCGAGGGATCATCCACGACAACAAGTTTGGCTGTTTCTAGGATTTTGGGCAGTTGATGGTAATCTATGCCCAATTTCTTTACAAGCTTATCTGTTAGGGTAGCTCTGCTAGTAGCGGAACACGCACTTGGCTGTTGCCGCACTAACATAAGCAATTTTTTGGCTACAGCTTTTGACAATGAAATCTCTCCCTTGGCAATTGGTGGCTGAACCTTTTTCAATGTTCTTACTGTTTTTGATTTCTAGACAAAAACAGATTCAAATATTGAAAAACCGGATTCCTTTTTGCTGGAATCCGGTTAAATTTTCTAAAATTTGACTATTCCAGCAAAACTATCCAATCACAATCAGAAGCAACGAGCTGCTTGATAAATTGTTAGTTTTGCTATTTATAGCCATAACAGTATTATTATGCTTATTATTTTAAATGTCAAATAATATTTTAAAAAAATTATTGTAAGCCTATACCTATTCTATTTCTAATTTTTTTCTGGTTTATTTTATCTGTTCTCATCTTATTTTCGGCAATAGTTTTCGAGTCGTTAAAGTCTTTAGCATTTTCAAGCCAAGAATAACCGGCGGCAACGCTTAAATTTTCGCCGCTGTCTCCTAAAACTTGTTGTTTTATTCTCTCTAAAATTCTCTTGGCAGCAGTGTCAAAATGCTCAATATCTTTGGTTAGTCTAATAACCGCCAAAAATTCATCGCCGGCAGTATTGACTCTAAACAGTAAATCTCCGTCCCTTAAGACCGAACTGACAGAAGTTGCAACTTTTTTGATTGCCATATCTCCAGCTGCATATCCCTGCGATTCATTAATATGCTTTAAATTATTCAAGTCTATAAATACTATTAAATGCAGGGGCGCCGATTGCTTCTCGTAGCTGCTTAAAGAATCATACTGCTGTTTGGCACTATCTAAATATGGACGGCATTCTTGTTCTAGGTAATCTGAAGACAATAGGCCCGTTTTAGCATCATACTTAATTTGATTCCTTAATTTTTCGTTTTCATTCCGCAGGCTGTTAATAACCAGCATAGCCTCTGCTAATTCTTGAGGCTGGTATTCATTTTTTCTTCTTTCTTCGCCGCTGTACATAAAAAAATCCCTGTCACTACAATTAAGCTAACAGGGCAGATTGCTCGGTTTCGCTACTAGCTCCACAAATATAAAGCGACCAAATATAATACTTGCTTCAAAGCTTACTCATAAAGTATACAATATATAGATACTTTAGTAAAATTCTATTGCATTATTAATACATAACAGATAAAATAGTAAGGATTTACCAAAGACAGTGACTGCCATCCGGCTTAATTTGTCACCGAGGTTACAAAATTTGTAATTTAGAATGTCTTGGTTTTCCAGGACATTTTTTGGTAGTAGATCATTAACAATCGATAGAATAATTATTAACAAGGAGCATTTAATGGCATTAACCAAAGAACAGAAAAATGCTGTTATAACTGAAGTTTCAGATCTTTTACAAGCTTCTAAAATGACTGTGGTCGCTAATTATAAAGGAATGAGTGTTAAATCTATTCAAGCCCTTAGAAAAGCAGCCAAAGACAATGGTACTGTTGTCAAAGTTGTTAAGAATAGGTTAGTAAAACAAGCCTTATCAAATGTTGAAAATTTGAAAGGCGTCGAAACTGCCCAGTTAAAAGAACAGCTTTTATATGCATTCAATGATCAAGATGAAGTTTCACCGGCTAAAACGCTAAATGATTATGCGAAAACCGAACCAGCTCTTGAATTTGTTGGTGCAATAACTGCCGAAGGTGTGTTTATAGCAGCAGAGGAAGTTAAAGCCTTGGCTAGCTTGCCAAGCAAGAACCAGCTAATTGCTGGAATTATTAATACCTTGCAGTCGCCTCTAAAGAACGGCATTAGTGCTTTAGGCGGCAATTTGCATGGTTACTTACAGGCAATTGAAAAGCGACAAGCTTAAATAATAAGGAGATATACTATGGCCGATTTAAAAAAACTAGCCGAACAATTAGTAAACTTAACAGTTCTAGAAGTTAACGAACTTGGTACTATTTTAAAAGATGAATACGGCATTGAGCCGGCTGCAGCTGCTGTTGCAGTAGCAGCTCCAGCAGCCGGTGGCGACACTGCTGCTGCCGCAGACGAAAAAAGTGAATACGATGTTGTCCTAAAGGACGCTGGTGCTCAAAAAGTAGCAGTCATTAAGGCCGTCAAAGACATTACTGGTCTTGGCCTAGGCGAAGCTAAAGCTATTGTAGACGAAGCACCAAAACCCGTTCTTGAGAAAGCCGCTAAAGAAGATGCTGAAAAAGCTAAAAAAGCTTTAGAAGAAGCTGGCGCAACAGTAGAGCTAGCCTAACAGTTCAAAATCTATCGATTGTCCTAACAAAACACACCCCAAACTTATTCTTGGGGTGTTTTTGTATAAAAAAGTCAATTGACTTATCCACAGTTTTTGAATAAGATGATTGGACAAGACAATCAATAAATGATATTTTGTAAGTAATTATTATAAAGTGGAGTAAACAAACAGAGAAGGATAAGCTGCGATGTCCGACATACCAGAG
>CAZJDP010000001.1:0-20587 GCA_964544805.1 uncultured Candidatus Saccharibacteria bacterium | reverse complement strand
GCCGGTATTAAAAATACCCAAGATATGGCCAAAAAGCTAGGTCTTAAAAGTGGTGTTACTGGTTGTTACACGCCTGGTACAGAAGATTGCCAAGATATTCTATCTACCGGAATTGGCGACGGCGGCCAGGTTAAGCTTTCTGAACATGTCCACGGTTTTAGTACTTTTGCTCGTATGGGCATTTACAAACCGCAGACTTATATAATGAAAATCCAAGATATAAGAGGCAAAACAATTTCTGAATACAAAGATACGCCGGGCGAACAAGTATTAGACCCCCAAATTGCCTATACCATAAACGATATACTAGCCGATACAAAAGCTTCTATACTGGGCAGTCAATATAGAATTGCCGGCGCAAAGTCTGCATTTAAAACTGGTACCACCAATAATAATGAAAACGGCTGGTTAGTTGGCTATACATCTGATATTGTTTTTGGAATTTGGTCGGGCCACCATGAAAACAAACAAATGACCCAGTTTACTAACAGTGTTCTAGGCCCAGCATGGAATAGCTTTTTAACCGAGGCAGTCAAAGGACGGCCAAACAAAGGCTGGACCAAGCCGGCTTCCATGAAAACGGTGTGTATAAATCTTAATACAGGTTATGCTACCAATAGTGGTGGAAAATGCGATATCTTCCCTAGCTGGTACACCGCCCGCTACCCCAATAATGACAAAAGAGCAACCATAGACACTGTTTCAGGTAAATTAGCGACAGAATGTACCCCAGAACGCGCCAAACAAAGCATTGTTGGCGGCGGTATTGCTTCTGAACTTCCATCATCCGACCCAATGTACCGTAACTGGATCGCTCCAGTAACCGCCCGCTACGGTCAAACTGGCGGAGCAATACCAACAGATAAAGACGATATTCACTCATGCGACCCAGCTGAAAAGCCAACAATTGTTATAGAAGATGCTGTAAGCAATGGTGACGGCACCTACACAATTAGCGCCCAGGTAAATAAAGGCAAGTACGATCTTAAAACAGTCAGCTTTACTATAGACGGCGTAGTGCCTCCGGGAGCAAGCTTTGATGTAACAAATACCCAAAAAGTAAGCTTTAAGTACACTCCGGCAGCGGCAGGCAGTACTACGGTATCGGCAACCGTTGTAGACAGTGTGCTTTACGATGCAACCGCCTCAAAAGCCCTATCCTTTACTGTCAGCCCTACTCCTACCCCAGCTACCTAAAACGGTTATTAATTGTTGGTTTTTTCGATAGTGTTAAACAGCTTTTCTTCGGCTGCAGTTAGCTGCTCTTTATTCTGTTTTTTAGCTATTTTAGTTTTCTGCTGGCGGCCGTTCTGCCGTTTTTTATTTCCTTTTTGGCCCTTAGAATTGACAACATTGCCAAAAAGCATGCGGCCGGCCACTGTTTGGTGCGAACGGCTAATTTGAATATTAATGGTTTTGCCAATAGCATTTTTAGCACCGTCTACAACCACCATTGTGCCATCTTCTAAATAGCCAACTCCCTGATCTTTGCTGGAGCCGGTTTGAATAATTTTTAAAGGTACAATTTCACCAGGCAAAACAACCGGCCTAAGAGCATGGGAAAGCTCATTAACATTAAGAACCCTAACGCCCTTAATACTGGCAACCTGGTTTAAATTAAAATCGGTTGTATAAAGATCGGCATTTAATTTTTGGGCTAAGCTAACTAATTTATCATCTGTTAATTTTTCAGCCAAAACCGGATCTTGGTTTATGTTGACGCTAATTCCGCTTAGCTGTTGCAGACGCTGGATAATTTCTAGGCCGTAACGGGCTCTTTCTCTTTTTAGTGAATCGCTGCCGTCGGCCAGTAGTTGCAGCTCAGAAATTATAAACTGCGGAACCTCTAGGTTGTTAGGTACAAATCCGGCTTGAGCCAGTTCAACTATCCGGCCGTCAATGAGTGCACAGCTATCTAGCAGTGCCCTGCGGTCTTTACTGGGTTTAATATATGAAGGCTTGTTTTGCCTAACAATTAAAATTAAGATTGCCGCTAATAGTACCGACTGAATTATTAATAAAATTATCATTAAATGTTTATCCTTTTGTTAAAAAATGATTTAGTGCGTCCCTTATATTGGAAACTTCTTTGTACCAAGCCGGTTTTTTAACTCCTTTTGGCATTCGCGGCCCAATTGCAGACTTAAAGCCAAGCTTTTCAATTTCTTTCAGCCTTTTTTCTTGCCAGGAAACTCTTCTAATTTCACCGCTCAGGCCAAGCTCGCCAAAAACAGCAGCATCTTCTTTTAGCTGCATTCCTTTGGCCGCCGAAGCTACCGCCATTACAATTGCCAGGTCAGCCGCCGGATCGCTAACTTTTAATCCGCCGACAATGTTTATATAAACATCTTTATCTTGCAATTTTAGTTTGGTGCGTCTTTCTAGCATGGCAATTAATAAATTTAACCTGTTTAGGTCATAACCGCTGGTGGCTCTTTTTGGGTAACCGTAGCTAGTTGTATTAACTAAAGCCTGAACTTCTACCAAAACTGGCCGGCTGCCTTCTAAGGTTGCCAGCACAACCGAACCATCAATTACTTGCCTTTCTTCTAGCAGGGCGGCAGACGGGTTGTCGACAATAGCCAGGCCGCTGTCTTTCATTTCGAAAATAGCTGCCTCGTTAGTAGAGCCGTATCTATTTTTAAGCGACCTAAGCACCCTAAGACCGCCGTACCTATTGCCTTCAAGGTGTAAAACAACATCTACTACATGTTCTAATACTTTCGGGCCGGCTATTGAACCCTCTTTGGTGACATGGCCGACTAAAATTAAGCAGGTGTTGCTAGCTTTGGCTTGCATGCTTAGCAAATTAGTGCTGTTAGTAATTTGACTGATTGTTCCCAGGCCGCTACTAATCTCTTTAACAGCAATGGTTTGAATTGAATCTACAATAACCGCTACAAATTTTTCGGCCGCTATTGTACTGGCTATGTCATTAGCGCTGCTAGAACTGGCAAAAAAAAGATTGTTGCTGGCAATACCTAACCGAGAAGCCCTGGCCGATACTTGTTCGGCCGATTCTTCGCCGCTGACATACAGCACCTTGCCCTGCCCGGCAATTTGACCGGCAATCTGCATTAGCAGGGTACTTTTGCCAATGCCCGGCTCGCCCGCTAGCAAAACAACCCCGCCCGGGACAAGCCCGCCGCCAAGTACAGTATTAACATCGCTGGTGGCTAATTTTATTCTTGGCTCCTGTGTGTGGCTGGACATATTTGCTACTTTCAATTTATTGCCTGTGGCCGCAACTTTGGAAAAAGATGCGTTGTCTAACTCGACCGATTCGACAATTGTATTCCATTGGCCGCACGAATGGCATTTGCCGGACCAACCCGGCTGGGTTGCTCCACACTGTTCACAAATATAAGATATTTTTCGCTTTGCCATAATACTATTTTATTGCCTGTACTCTGCTATCTAAACTTTGCATTAAATCGTTTTGCTCTATAACAAGCTTATTAACCTGCTCGACAATGTCGTTGTACTGAGCCAGAAGATATTTGTATTGATTATACTGCGAATTATAAGAACTAACCAATTGATTATACTGGGGCACAAGGGCATTATAGCTAGCGACTTGACCGGTACTTGAATAAGCATCTAACCTTTTCTTTAAATTATTAATGTCAGATTCAAGTTTTAGTAAGCTTGTTTCAGTGTTTTCAATTTCTGCTTTTCTAAGTGTTAAATCGGCCTTATATTTATCCACCTGGTTTTTAATATCGGCAAAAACTTTTTCATAATTTTGGCTCTTAGCAATTACCGTCATTCTGTTAGAAAAATATTTAGCATAATATTGCTCAAGTTCGGGTCCGATATTTTCAACCTCGGTTCCTAGAATTGAATGAAGCTCGTTGGGCACTACGCTTGGGTCTGCTTTGCGGTAATTTTCAATTAAACTGTTAATTCTTGGGTTGTTTATTCTTTGAAAAGCTTCAGCGGTTAGTTTATCGACTTTATTTCTTTCTGAAACACTTAACCTATCATAGGCGGCATGGAGCATTTCATGAGCACTGGTCACTTCTTCTACGCCCGATAGCCTTTCGTCGGTCACATCAAAGATAAAAATATGCCTGCCGTCATAACAGCCCAGAACAATAGACTGTTCTTTATTATTTTGGCATTCTGTAGAAAATTCTTGTCTGTCTGAAACCTTAGGATCGTTGACATAAAACAGCTTTTTGCCTTTTTCGTTCATGCCGCTATTTAGCGCTAAAGCCTGGACTTGCGCAGAAGGCGTATAGCTTTTTAAGGTAATAAAATCATAAACTGTATATTTATTGGACCAAAACCAAATACCAGAAAAAACTAATAAAAAAAACACAAAAAGACTTACTAAAGATTTCTTAGGCATTACAAGTAGTATATCAGTTTATTATTCTGTAATTGTAGAGTAAGCAAGATCTTTTTTGGCGGCTTTAACTTTAATAACCATGCCGGCTTTATAGCTTTCTTGCAAAATACCATCTGCAATATGGTCTTCAATAGTGTCCTGAATTAGCCGTCTAAGCGGTCTGACACCATTTTTAGGGTCATAGCCTTTTTCTAGCAGCCATTCTTTGGCCGAACCGGTAATAGCCAGACCAATCTTCTTTCGTTGCAAACGATGTTGCAACTCGCTAATTTGAACATCAATTATATTCTTAACATTATCTTGCGTCAGGGCCCTAAAGACAACAATTTTATCAATTCGGTTAATAAGCTCTGGCCGCATATGTTTTTTTAGTTCATCTGATACTAATGTTTTATTTTTTTCATGCAGTTGGTTTAAGTCTTGCTGTTCAGAGCGACTGGCGCTAAAGCCAAAATCGGCCTCTTTTTGCAGCAGGTGAGCACCAATATTACTGGTCATAATAATTATTGTGTTCTTAAAGCTTACTTTTCGACCCTTGGCGTCTGTAAGTTCGCCGTCTTCTAAAATTTGCAGCATCATATTAAACACTTCTGGGTGGGCCTTTTCGATTTCATCGAATAAAACCAAACTGTAAGGGTGTCTTCTAATCCTATCTGTTAATTGGCCGCCTTCATCGTAGCCGACATAGCCCGCCGGGGCGCCGACTAATCTTGAAACAGTGTGTCTTTCGCCAAATTCACTCATATCAATTTTAATAATTGCATCTTCACGGCCATAAAATTCCCTGGTTAAAACTCTAGCCAGTTCTGTCTTACCTACGCCTGTCGGACCCATAAACACAAATGATCCAATCGGCCGCCTATCGCTGCCTATCCCGCTTCGGTTACGGCGAATTGCCTTAGCAACAACAGAGACCGCTTCATCTTGCCCGATAACAAATCTAGAAATATGTTTTTCAAGTTTAAGCAGATTTTTGGCCTCTTGTTTAACTATTTTACGAACTGGTACGCCTGTTGCCTGAGCTACTACGGCCGCAATGTCTTCGCTGGTAAGCGTTAACCGTTTGTGCTGGGCAGTTTTAGCCTGAAGTTCTTTCAGCTTAGCTTGGGCAGCACTAATTTTTTGTTTAAATTTAGCCGCTTTTTCATAATCTTCTTTTTCTACAGCATCGTCTCTCCTAACAGTTAAAAGCTTTATTTCTTTTAACAAAGAGCGGTATTCGCTTGGGGTTTTGCCTTTGTCTACCCTAAGCAAGGCAGCAGCTTCATCGACTAAATCGATAGCTTTATCTGGCATAAATCTGTCTTGAATAAATCTATCGGCAAAATAAACGGCATCTTCCAAAACTTCGTCACCAATCACAACACCGTGAAACTGTTCATAATTGCTTCTTAGGCCTTTAAGTATGGTTAAAGTTTCGGCCTTGGTGGTTTCTGGCACGACAACAGGCTGAAACCGCCGCTCAAGCGCAGCATCTTTTTCGATATGCTTGTGGTATTCATTAGTTGTAGTCGCCCCAATGACCTGTATTTTGCCGCGGGCCAAAGATGGTTTTAAAATATTGCCGGCGTCTATGGCGCCTTCAGCCGCACCTGCGCCAACAAGCAGATGCATTTCATCTATAAAGACAATAATATTTCTGTCTTTTTCAAGTTCGGCCATGACTTTTTTGAGTCTATCTTCAAATTCACCGCGGTATTTAGTACCCGCCACCATCGATGCTAAATCAAGCATAACAATTCTTTTTTCTAGTAAACTGTCAGGAACATCTTCACTGACAATCTTTTGAGCCAAGCCTTCAGCCACAGCCGTTTTACCAACACCCGGCTCGCCAATAAGCACTGCGTTGTTTTTTGAACGCCTATTTAAAATAGTAATTACTCTTCTTATAACTTCTTCACGGCCAATTACCGGGTCTAGCTTTCCTTCGCTGGCTAAGGCAGTTAAATCGGTACCAAAATGTTCAAGAGCTGTTTTTGCACCGTTTCTTCTGGTTCTAGTGGCGGTCTTTTTAATGCTTTCATTGTCAGACTCGTACTGTTGTTTTTGCAAAAAGTTTTCCAGCTCATCAACCAGCCGGTCAATATCGACATTCATATCTTTTAACAGCATAGCCGCCCGGCCATTTTTTTGCATAAGCAAGCTATAAAGAATATGCTCGGTACCGCAGATATCTTGGCTGTAGTCTTGGGCAAAATCCCAGCTCATTTTTAGAGCCAACTTGGCAGTTTCGCTTAAGCCTTTGGCGCCAATATTAATTGACAAATTTTTAGGAGTTAAATTTAGGGCAAGCTGGGCTCTTTGAAAGTTAATGCCAGCTTTATTTAGTATTTTATAAGCAACTGATGCTTCTTGAGTTAGTACACCCAAGAGGATATGTTCAGTACCAACATATGCTGAATTCTGAGCCCGGGCAATTTGATCTGCAGTCTTAAGGCTCATTAAGGCATTGTCGGTAAGATGATTTAAATATTCTTGAAAATCGGGTGAATCAGGCATGTATTATTTCCTTTCCTGGTACTTAGGGGGCAGTAGGTGGCGGGTAAATACCAAAATAGTTTAATAGTAATTCTATTATATTAAATTAGCACTCTTGTTGCAAGAGTGCTAATTAGGGAATTTTGTTTTCTATTCCTGGCCGTGTTCTTCAATTGCTTCTAATAAGCTGCTCTCTAAATCGGACTTTTTCTTTAGCTTTGGAGCGTTAGCTGCACCGACAATTTTTGGTGCTTCAACTGCCGCTTCCGGGGTTTTTTGCGCTTGATTGCTTTCTATATCAATTTCATAACCTGTCAGCTTGCTTGCTAAACGAACATTTTGGCCGCTTTTGCCTATAGCAACAGACAGTTGCTCTTCTGGAACAATAACTTTGGCTTTTTTAGCGGCTTCGTCGATAACGACCTTACTTACCTCTGTTGGGCTCAGGGCATTAGTAATATACTTGGTTTGGTCTTTATCCCAAATAACAATATCGATTTTTTCCTGGTCGCCAATTTCGCTCATTACTGCCTGGACTCTTGTGCCATGGCCGCCTACAAATGTACCGACAGGATCTACGCCTTGAACAGTGCTAGCAACGGCAATTTTACTTCTGACGCCGGCTTCTCTAGCAATGGCTTTAATTTCTACAGCTCCGGAATCCATTTCTGGCACTTCGGCTCTAAACAATAGCTCTAAAAATTCAGGACAGCCGCGGCTAACAACCAGCTGAGCGCCTTTGTAGCCTCTTTCAACATCTTTTAAGTAAACCTTTAGCCGTTGGCCAGGGTAATATCTTTCTCCTTGAATCTGCTCGCTTGAAGGCATTATTCCTTGGGCTTTGTTCAGTTCTAGGCGAACCAACCGGCCCTCTACCCTGGTAACCGTACCATTAACCAAAGAGTTAATTTTATCTTCAAATTCGGCCATAACAATTTCGCGCTCGGCTTCTCTTAGCCTTTGCAATATAACTTGCTTGGCAGTTTGGGCAGCAACCCTGCCAAATGAATGAACTTCTTCAGACTCTTCAACTGTTTCTCCTACCACTGCGGCTTTGTTGATTTTTTTAGCATCAGCCAGGCTAATTTCCAAAAAATTGTTTTCAACCTTATCGACAACTGTTTTAGTTATAAAAACCTTAACAGTACCAGTGTTTAAATTAATCTGAGACCTAACTTCTTGGTCGCGGTCGCCGTAGTCTCTACGCCATGCGGCGGCCAAAGCTTGCTCGACAGCGTCTTGTACAACAGACTCGGGCAGGTTTTTTTCTTCTGCAATAGCTTTAACGGCTAATACAAGTTGCTTAATTTCTAACTCCATTTTATTGCTCCTTTTTATAATTTTTTATGAAAATGCCTCTGGTATCTTATAAAAAAATCCGACCAAAAGGCCGGAAAAGTACACTTATAATGTATCATATATATTATTGCTTTGTAAACTTTAAATAAAAAGGGGTTGTTACTTAAAGTGTCTTTTCAAAGGTTATTTAATCAATTTAAACCAAAAAATTACGAACTTAACTTAAAGTTAGATAAAAAAAATTTAAAATTTGAAGGTACAGTTACAATAACTGGCAGCGTCCGGCAAGAAACAAAAGTTTTTAGCCTGCATGCCAAAAATTTAAAAATTCAAAAAATTACAGTCAATAACCGCCCCGCTGACCACGAAATAGGCGACTATGACGAACTACGAATAACAACTCCAGAGCCAATTAACGGTGAAGTAAAAATACATATAGCATTTAGCGGCAAAATAACCAAACCAATGCACGGCTTATACCCCTGCTATGCCAAAACCGGCGATGTAATTCTAGCTACTCAATTTGAAAGCCACCATGCCCGCGAAGTTTTCCCATGTATAGATGAGCCAGAAGCAAAAGCATCGTTTGACCTTACCCTAATTACCGATAAAAATGAAACAGTATTATCTAACATGCCGCATTTGCAACAAGTAACAGAAAACAACGGATTACAGACGACAGTTTTTGAGCAAACTCCCGTAATGAGCACATATTTACTGGCTTTTGTTGTCGGCAATCTGCAGAGACTGAGCGGCCAAACCAATAATGGTACTAAGGTTAATGTATGGTCTAGCAAAGACCATTCTAAAAAATATTTAGAATTTGCCCTCGACACCGCCATTAAAGTAACGGAATTTTTTAATAAGTATTTTCAAACTGCTTATCCTTTGCCTAAATGCGACCATATCGCCCTGCCAGATTTTAGTAGCGGCGCAATGGAAAATTGGGGCCTCATAACTTATCGTGAAGTTTGCCTGCTTGTTGATCCGGCTAAAACTTCAACAGCCACCAAAGAATATGTAGCGACAGTTATTGCCCATGAGCTTTCGCATCAATGGTTTGGGAATCTTGTAACCATGAAGTGGTGGGACGATCTATGGCTTAACGAAAGTTTTGCGACGCTAATGGAATATTTGGCAGTCGACCATATTTACCCCGAGTGGGATATTATGTTATCTTTTGCCGCCCATGAAGCCTTAAGCGCTTCTAGACGAGACATGCTGCCAGGAGTTCAAGCGGTAGCTACTGCAGTTGAACATCCAGATCAAATATCTACATTGTTTGATCCGTCAATTGTTTACGCTAAAGGGGCTAGGCTGCTTTTAATGGCCCACAACATTGTCGGAGAAAAAGCTTTCCGCGAAGGCCTTAGGCAATATTTTAAAGATCATGCCTACCAAAATACGGCTGGTAAACATTTGTGGCATGCACTCAGCCAATCGTCAGGAATAAACATGGCAGCTATTATGAAAACTTGGGTTAGCCAGCCGGGCTTTCCAATGTTAAGCGTTAAGTCAGAGAGCAATAAAATCAAAATTACTCAATCTAAATTTAACTCAACCGAAGGCAACTTGTGGCCCGTTCCATTATTTGCCAGCGAAAATATAGGCCTAGATTTTCTTAGTAAAAAAACTGTAAGTATTAACAACGACTTTCCAGACTTAATGCTAAATACAGCGGGCGGGCACTATTCGGTCCATTATGAAGACAAAACAAAGCTTTTAGCAATTAAACAGCAAATTATTAAGGGCAAGTTAACCCCTGCCCAAAAGCTAATACTGCTTAACGATTTAAGCTTGCAGGCAAAAATAGGAGCTTGTTCAATAGTAGACATATTCGATTTGCTTGATGCATTTAAAAATGAAAAACACGAACAAGTCTGGAGTGTTATTTCCTTGGTTATCGCAGAAGCAAAACGAATTATAGACGGCTTAGAGCAATCCGAAGACCAGCTTAAGCAGTTTACATACAATCTTATAAGCAGCCAATACGAAAGGCTTGGCTGGGACAAGAAAATTAACGATTCATCGAATAATATTAAATTGAGAGAAATAATTCTTGCCCTGGCGACATACAGCGAAAATGATGATGCTATAGCACAAGCTAAAAAAAGATTTTCTAAAAATAAAATAACCAACCTGCCTTCAGACACTAGGCATATTATTATGAGCACGGCAGTAAAATTTGGAGACGAAACAATATTTAACAATTTGCTAGAGCTTTATCCTGGCCAAACCAACTCGGACCTTCAACAAGATATAGCCGGTGCACTGACTTCTACAAAAAGTAATGCGTTGGCAAAAACTCTTTTAACAAAATTAAAAGATCCTTTGTGGGTCAGACCGCAAGATATGAAAAGATTTGTAGTATATTTAATGCAAAATAAGCACACCAAAAAGACAGCCTGGGCTTGGCTGGTGAAAAACTGGACATGGATAGAAAAGAATTTTGCCTCTGACAAATCGTACGATAATTATCCTCGCTACTGTGCCAGCGCTTTTGCCACAACCGATTGGTTAAAAGAATACAAAGCCTTCTTTGGGCCAAAAAAGAAAATTCCAGCACTTAAACGCAACATTGTCATAGGTGAAGCCGAAATTAAGGCTAAAGCCGCCTGGACCAAGCGCGACCACAAAAAACTATCCGCCTGGCTTCAAAAGAATTTATTTTAAGCCACTGCTAACATGTATGCTAGAAGTAATATTTTGCATAATATCAGTTGGCTGATTGTACTTGCCAATTATTTTGTATATATTCAATATCTTGGTTCAGTGACTTATAATAATCGCTACTTCCTGTAGGTTTTCCAGAACTATCCAAACAGGCTTTTTGTGAAAAAAGGTGCAAACCATAATACCAATCTCCTATCTTAATATATCTACTAGGGTCATTAGGAGAAGGAGTGAGTTTGGTTCTTACCATTCTTCCAATTCCATAATCCGTCCCACAAGATGAGCCTGCAAGCTGTTTTGATTGATTGCTAAATAAGACAAAACTATCATATTGACTATCGTTATTGAGATTATCCTTTTCGTACCCCCAGCTTTGCAATGGTACCTTAACTTCCCATTCTTTTATGACGAGGTATTTCTGCGTATCTTCTGACTTAGTTTCGGTTTTTGGAGTTTCAGTTGTTTTGGTTTCTTGTTTGGCTTGCTGTTGGCCGGCAACCTGCGATGTTTCTTCTTTATTTTTAGTAGTTTGTTGGTTCCATACGAAATAACCCGTCAAGCCGATAGCCGTTATAACCAATATAGTTAATAGTAAAATTGCTGCACTAAAGCCATTTTGGTTTTTCATTAATTATTGCCTTGCCTGATGCTTTTAAAAATATCAAATAGTTGATCTTCGTCTCGCGGGTTGGTATTTTGACCACGAATACTTGTTTGGTATTTTGCACCGGGTATCTCAACGACCCAAGCATAGCCATATTTACAGATTTCTTTCTTGCCAACAACTGGTTCTTTATCTGAAATTATTAAATTTGTTTCAATTGCTTTGTCATTATTCTGTAGTTTAACAACATATGCATCTTGAATATTATTATTTTTTTCAACCCTTAAAACTTTAGAATAAAAAGCTCCTGGTTCATCCTTATCACACACTCCACCAAGTCCATCAATGCCGGTTACTATTTCTATGCTTGTACCATTTTGACTAACAACTTTTACTGAATCTTGAGTTCCTGTGAGAGGTGACTCTTGTATTTGTGACTTAAAAGACCAGCTTTCAGGGTAGTCAAAACAAATTGGCTGCGTCTGCAAACAGTGGCTTTTAATTTTAGCTTGAGAATTTTTTTGATTAACACTTTTAGCATCTTGTTGGCCGGCAACCTGCGATGTTTCTTCTTTATTTTTCTCGGTTTGTCTATTCCAGACGAAGTACCCTGTGAAACTAACAATAGAAATTAGAATCAATACTAGTAGGACGGGCACGATACCAAAGCCTTTTTGATTTTTTGTTGTCATTTTTATTTTCCTTAGATATAGCCTGATTTTAGCATAAACATTTTAATTTAGAAAAATTTTAAGTAATTTCTAAGAAAGCATCAATTTTATAATCGCTACCCGACACGCTAGCTACGGCTAATATGGCATTATTTTGCCAGTTATTGGCGCTCATCCACAATTTAGCTGCAAAATTCATTTGCTGTAATTTTTTATTGGTAATTGCCTCTAAACCATCGCCCCAATTGCTTACTTTTCGATACTTAACTTCTGTAAAATAAATACAATTTTTATACTTAGAAATAATATCAATCTCACAGTACTTAGTCCGCCAATTTTGAGTGATTACTTCGTGGCCCTGTTTTTTTAAATAACCCGCCACAACAGTCTCGGCTTGATTGCCTATAATTATAGTCGGTTTGTTTTTTTTCATATTTTTATATAGCATAGTTTAAACATGATCAAAGAAAATACAAGATTCATAATAGCTACCAACCACGAAGAACGCGAATGCGATACACGCTTTTTAGAAGAAGAAATATTAGCTCCAATAAATGAAATGACTGGGCTAGAATCAGAAGTATTATTTCGCCCGCTTGATGCTTTAATGGCCTACGCAACATATAAATCGGCCGCCGACGGTAAAATTCCAATAATTGTTCCAGTTGGCGGCGACGGCACAATAAACTGGCACTTAAACAATTCAGATATTTATCCGCCCAGCTCTATTTATCTGCCTTTTGCCAGTGGAACAGCCAACGATATCGCTACAACTATTCATGAAGAACCAAGTAATTTCAAGAAAATTCTTCAAAAAGGCAAATTATGAAAAGCCAGACCTCTTAATATAAAAAACGGCTCGCAAAGTAAAAAAGCCCTTGGTTATATTGGCCTAGGAATTACTGGCCAGTGTGCTAAAGAAATTAATAGCAGGAACAATGAAAAGCCAAACATACTGCGCGATAGCATTGTATCGATTAAAGGCATAATGAAAAGCCGAAAACTAAAAATTAAAAATTCAGAAAATGACTTATCGGGCAAGCATTCTGAAATTGCAGCAGTTAATAGTAGAATGGCAAGTTTTCTGTGGCCAAAAAATCCGAGCATATTCGAAGACCACTTTTTACTGCTTGCCCCAGAAGGTTATATCAAAACTGCATCCTTAGCCCTAAAAGGATTAAAACGAAGAATGACTGGTACAAAAATAGAGCTAGGCCAGTCTGTTGAATTTGAAATAGAAAATATAAGTGAAAAAAGACGGCCAATTTACGGACAATGTGACGGCGAAGAATTTTTGCTTGAAAATGGCACGGTTGTTATTCAAAAAAATATCAGGCCAATAAACATAATATCTTCAAACTAGAAATTTTTTAATCGGTGCATATGAAAACCTATGGACACCCGCTATGGGGCCGTATTTTTCTAAGGCTTCAATATGGCTTTTGGTACCGTAGCCAACATGCTTGTCAAAGCCATAGCCTGGATATTCAGCCGCTAATTCAACCATGTAATTGTCTCTAGTGACTTTGGCATAAATACTGGCAGCACTTACCTCTGGATAAAGGCTGTCGGCTTTAATTTGGCTCGTAGCATTTGCCGCTGGTAGCTGCTTTAAATAATTGATATTGCCGTCAATAATTACTGCATCATTTTCTAGGGCAATTAATTTATAGGCACCGGTAAATGCTTTATAAAGGCAAGGCCCTAGGCCATAAGTATCTATTTCTTTCGGTTCTATAAAGACTAAACCAATGTCTGCGCGTTCTTTAATAGCTGGTATTAAAGCTTCCCGTTGGTTTTTACTGAGTAATTTTGAATCTTTAAGCCCAGGAATTTCTTTTTTAAGTCGGACTGCCGCTACAACTAACGGCCCAGCCAAACAGCCCCGGCCAACTTCGTCTATGCCAATCATTCCATTAGTATAACAAGTTAGCTTGTTTGAAAGTTAGCAAGTTAAAAAACGGACATTTGCCCGCTTTTATTTTTGGTGGAATATTTAAATTATTTTTCGGGAGTTGTTTCAGCGCGGTCGCCAAGAGCAGCATTAACTTTTTCTTCTTCTTCAGCTGCTTTTTTAGCTTTTTCGGCTTCAGCTGCTTGATGCTCGGCTTCTTTTTGCTTAGCTAGTTCTTCTTCGGCTTTTTCTGCTTCTAAATCTCTAATTTCATTAACAGATTTTTTATCAAACTCTAGGCCGGTTAACCTGGTGGCTTTGCCTGTTCTGTTACGGATATAAGAAAGATAGTTTCGTCGAACTTTGCTTCTTTTGGTAACTTCAATTTTTAGAACATTAGGGCCGTGCAGCAAAAAGCTTTTTTCTACTCCAACGCCGCTGGCTATTCGTCTGACGGTAATGGTAGAAGTTAGGCTATTTTTTTTAGCAGTACGGATAACCATTCCTTCAAAAATCTGAACTCTTTCTTTATTGCCTTCTTTAATTTTCTGGTGAACTTTTACAGTGTCTCCAGTTTTAACATCAACAACCTGGTGTTTCTTGTATTTGTCTTCAATTTTCTGAACCGTGCTTTGCATGAAACAATTAACCTCACAAGATTTACTTTAAATTTATATAATCAATCTGAATAAATATAACATATATACCACAAAATAACAACGGTTTAGGCAAAACTAATTAAAGTAATATTTCTAGGACAAAACGCGGATAACTTCTTCTAAACTTGTGTCTCCGCTAATAGCCCGCAGTACACCGTCTTGCAACATTGTTATCATACCGTCCTCTATGGCTATTTGCTCTAACCTGGCTGCCGATATTTCATTCTGTGGTTTCTTAAGTTCTTGCTCTAAGCCGGGCGTCATAATAAGCAGCTCTCTTACCGCAAACTGCCCGCTAAAACCAAACGGATTATCAGGCGAACTGCCTGGCTTATATAAAGAAAGGTTATTTAAGTCCGGCCTTTCAACATCTGGCGGCAGAGAATTAATAATCTTCTGCAACCAGCTTAATGTTTGGCTGTCTGGCTGATAAGCAACCTTTGTACTGCTATCTAATTTTCTTAGCAGCCTTTGAGCAGTAACTAAGCGGATTGCAGATACAAATAATGGATTGTCCCCGACTGTATCGAGCAACCTAGTCAAAGCGGCTGCAGCCGAACTGGCATGGTAAGTCGACAGTACAAGATGGCCCGTTAATGATGATTGCAGCGCAGTCTTAGCCGTATCGACATCTCTAATTTCCCCAACCATAACTACATCAGGATCGAGCCGCAGAACAGCTCTAAATTTAGTAGCAAAGGCATATGGATCTTCTTGTGAATTAACCGGAATTTGGGTGATGCCCTGAATATTATATTCAACCGGATCTTCTAGGGTTATTATTTTCCGTTCCGGGTGGTTAAGTTCATTAATAATGCTATAAAGAGTAGTCGTCTTGCCAGATCCAGTCGGCCCGACAAATAAAACCAAGCCGCTCGGATGGCTAATAATATCATTAATTATTTCTTTTTCGTCTTGTCTTAAATCTAAACGATCTAAGTTCATAAGTTCAGGGTGCATGTTGAATAGGCGAAGAACGCAGTCCATTCCATAAACTGCGGTCACCGTTTCTACCCTAAGATTGACCTCAACTTGAGCTCCGTCGGCCATAGTGCTCGTCCTGTTAATGTGGCCGGTTTGAGCATCGCCCGAATTGGTAGAAATATTAGCGCTACTGGCTAGGGCCGAGATTAAATGTTTATACTTTTCAGAGTTTAAATTTGCCACAGGGTGCAAAACTCCATCAACCCTAAAGCGGATTCGAGCTCCGTTTTGCTCTGATTCTAAATGAATGTCAGAAGCATTAAGCCGATAGGCCTGTTGGACCAAATAGGCCAGCATATCGTCTGCCCTAACTTGGGCTAAGGTTTCTGATACACTACTAATCTGATCATCTACGGTGCTAGAATTGAGCGAAATTTCATTATAAACAACTGCTTTCGGCGGATCGTATCGCTGCATTAGCTCACGATAACCCGTGTCTGATATTAAAGAAAATGATACTCTTTGGTCGGCAAATTTATGCCTTAGCTCGTTCATGGTATTTTGCGAGGTCGTATTGACTATTCCAAAATGGAGGTTGTACGAATCACTTGACAGTGGAACCACCTTGTACCTATAAAGCTCATCATTGCTTAATAAATTCTTATAAATTGGCAGCTCTTGAGAGCTGGTATCAAAATAAGGTAAATTTAGTATTTGAGACCTTCTAAGAGTACTTTGTTCGTCTAGTCGTCTAGCGTCATCTGGCATGTCTTATTTAGTATAGCAAAATGCTTTAGCTTAATCACAATATAGGCCATTCGTTTAATCTTAACGCTGTTATACTTAAACTAATGCAAAAAATTGCACTTTTACTACCTAATATTCGCAGTTCGTTCAATGTCGGCAGTATTTTTAGATCGGCCGAAATTTTTGGCGTTTCTGAAATTATTATTTCTGGCTATACACCTTATCCTCAACAAGAAAACGACAACCGTATTCCCCATTTAGCTAGAAAAATTAATCAGCAAATCGCCAAAACTGCACTTGGTACCGAAAAAATTGTTCCATTTAAATATTTTGGCGACACAGATCAGGCAATAATATATGCAAGCAATAATGGCTATCAAATAGTTGGGCTTGAACAGCATCAAGCGGCTGTTCCCCTAAATAAGTTTATGCCTGCAGGCAAAGTAGTCTTTATTGTTGGCGAAGAAGTTGATGGATTGCCGCCAGAAATAATTAGTCACTGCTCAGAAATTGTTGAAATACCCCAAATTGGCAGCAAAGAAAGCCTAAATGTAGCTAGCGCTGTGGCAATTTTGTTGTACGATATATGTATTGGTAAGCAAAAATGAAAATTACAAAAGCAATTGGTCGAATTTTCCTGGTTAGCGCAGCTTTAATGCTGGTTGTTAGTCTTATCGGATTTGCCTCTTTGGCCTACGCCCAGTCCCAGCCTTTAAATGCTAGCCAAATCATCGAAAAAAGTAATTTTCAAAGAGAACTGATTGGTGCTAAAAAGCTAAATATCAATGAACAATTAATGAATGCAGCCCAAAAAAAAGCGGAGCATATGGCCAAAAACCAATATTTTTCCCACAACCTGCCGGACGGAACTGCGCCGTGGCAATTTATTCAAAACAGCGGCTATGAATATCTTGAAGCAGGGGAAAACCTGGCTATTACTAATCAGTCTGACAGCCAAGTAGTCGATGGCTGGATGAATAGCCTAACCCATAAAGAAAATTTATTAAATAAAAATTTTAGCGATATAGGCGTGGGCATTGCCTATTTTGGCAACTACAGCAATTATAAAAATACATTCGTAGTGGTGGCATTTTATGGCAAGCCCGGAAAGCAAGAAAATGTCCCAATTGAAGTTCAGCCGACAAGCCCAGCCGGCGGCATTGCCATTGTCGAACAAAAAGATTTTATTGGGCCGTATGGTGTATATGCCATTATAGGCGGCGCACTACTGGTTGCTGGAATAATTATTGAGCTGCTTCACATTTCTGCCAACCATAGAAGAAGCATCAAGAATATATAATATTAGCAAAGGTGTTGCCTAGTTAAGCTTGATGTTAACAGGATCAATAACTTCTTTTAGCTTGGTTATTAAATCGTCGCTGGCATTAACTTTTAAGGGCAGCCTAATAGCTTGTTTGTTCGGCCCAAGAACCAGAACTGTTTCAGTTTCGCCCGGGCTGCTATCTAGCAAGGCTTTAATTTTTTGCAAAAGCTCACTGTTATCGCTAGATTCTAATCTTATATAAAGTTTCGAAGGCTTGTCCAATGGTTCGGAATTTTTAGGGCGCAAGGCGTTTTGACTGTCAGATTTCGAGGTTTTTGGTTTTTTAATATTCTTCTTTTTAATTTTTTTCGAAATACCAACCGGCTGGTAAGACTGGGCTTCGTTAATAGTTATTTCATAGGCCGAATCAACCAGCAATTTTGGTTCAGATATAACACTGCCCGTTTTATCTTTGCCATTAACTTTGCCTGTAGCCACAATTATTTTATCTTTTTGCCACAAAAGAGTATTGTCTTTAAATGCGCTAGGGAAAACAACCAGTTCTATTTCATCTCCGCCTAAATCTTCCAGCTTGACAAACGCCATTTGCTGGCCGTTTTTTGTTGTTATTTGGCGAATATCGGCAATACTGCCGCCGACGCTGGCATAAGCGCCGTCATAATCTGCTGTAACTTGGTTTATTGGAACAGATTTTTCACCTAAAATTACTACAAATTCTTCTAGCGGATGCTTAGATAAATAAAGTCCAAGCAGTTCCCTTTCCCACTTTAAGTATTCATGCTCGTTATATAAGCTGGAAGATTCCGGCACTAAAATAGCCAACTTAGGAATTTCTATACTTTCGTCTGCTCCGAATAAGTCGGTCTGGCCGGCAGCTGAGTCTTTATTCAATTTAGCCCCGACAGCGAGAATGCTGTCTAAAGATTCCAGTAAAGCCCCTCTATCGCCAAACCGGTCAAGAGCACCGCTTTTTATCAAACTTTCCCAAACTTTTCTATTGACTAACCGGCCGTTTATTCTTGATATAAAGTCAGCCAAGTCTTTATATAAACCGTCTTTATCGCGAACACTAATTATTTCATCGGCAGCGCCGTGGCCAACATTTTTAATGGCATCAAGGCCAAACCGTATTTCTTGCTCTTCGTTTAGCGGTTTGGGAACAACAGCAAATTCATGGAATGATTCATTAACATCTGGCGGCAACACTTTGATGCCCATGTGCTTGCATTCGCTAATTTCAATAGCTAGGCGGTCGGTATCATCAAAGTCGCTGGTCATTAAAGCGGCCATAAAAGCTGCCGGAAAATGAGCTTTTAAGTAAGCGGTCCAATAAGCCACTAAGCCGTAACAAGCAGCATGGCTTTTGTTAAAGCAATAGGCTGCAAAATCTTCAAGCTGTTTCCAAAAAACTTCCATCAGCTCGTGTTTAATGCCGCTGTGTTTTTCGCCGCCTTCAATCATTTTGTCTTTCATTTTGGCTAACAGATCGGCATTTTTTTTACCAATTGCTTTTCTTAAAGTATCGGCTTCGCCGCCGGTAAAACCGCAGACTTCTTTTGAAATCTGCATAACTTGTTCTTGATAAACCAATATTCCATATGTATTTTCTAAAGAATTGGTCATGCTGGGGTGCGGATATTCAATTTTTTGCTGGCCATGCTTGCGGGCAATAAAATCATCTATAAATTGCATCGGGCCCGGCCGATAAAGGGCAACCATGGCTACTATATCTTCAAAGCCAGACGGCTTTAGATCTTTCAAATAGCGTTTCATACCAGCAGATTCCAGCTGAAAAACCCCAGTTGTATCGCCTCGGCCAAGCAGTTCGTAGGTTTTTTTATCATCTAGGGGAATTGTACCGATATCAATATCTTGGTTATATACTTTTTTTATAATTCGAAGGGCATTCTTAATAATTGTCAGGTTAGATAACCCTAAGAAGTCCATTTTAAGCAAGCCAAGTTCTTCTATCGGCCCCATTGGGTACTGAGTAGAAACAACACCTTTTTGAGCCATTTCGAGCGGTACAAATTTGACAATATCGTCTGGGGCAATTACTACTCCAGCGGCATGAACACCATGGCTGCGGATAGTGCCCTCTAGCCGAACGGCCATATCAAAAACCTGCTTAGCCTGCGGATTATTGCTGTATTCAGTTTTTAAATCTGGGCTGTGTACTAATGATTTCTCTAGGGGAATATGCCGGCCTTGCACTGGCGGCGGTATTAGTTTGGCTATGCGGTCGGCTTCTGAATAAGGCACCTGAAGCACCCTGGCCACATCTCTAACTGCTGCCCTTGCGGCCATGCGGCCAAAGGTTACTATGTTAGCTACTCTATCTGATCCATATTTTTCAACACAGTATTTGATAACTTCATCGCGTCTGGTATCTTGTATGTCTATATCAATATCGGGCATGCTAATACGATCCGGGTTTAAGAACCTTTCAAACAGCAGGTCGTATTTAAGCGGATCAAGTTCGGTGATATTGAGGGCATAGGCAATAATTGAGCCAGCTGCCGAACCCCGGCCAGGGCCAAAAACAATTCCCTGGTCTTTGCCCCATTTAATGAAATCCCAAATAATTAAAAAGTAGCCGTTAAAGCCCATTGAATTAATAATTTCTAGCTCGAACCTGGCCCGAGTGGCAACCGGTTCAGGCAATAGTTTTTTTATTTTTTCAATATCTATTTCTTCGGCTTGCGGCAAATAATATTTTTTTAAGCCCTGATAAACCAGTTCGGTTAAATAAGACTGTTCAGTTTTGCCTTTGGGCACCGGAAATTTTGGAATCAGAATTTTGCCCAGCTCTATATCAACCTGGCACCTGTCGGCTACTTTTTTAGTGTTAATTACGGCATCTGCACGGTAATCGCCCCATCTTTCAATAATAACTGACGGTAATTCAACATGAAGCGGATAATCTTTTAAGCTCATTCGCTTTTCGTCGGCAAGAAACGAGCCTGTACCAACGCAGAGCAGTATTTCGTGGGCGTCTT